>NZ_QETG01000025.1:0-58823 GCF_003105055.1 Acinetobacter sp. AM
TAAGGGAAAAAATAAAGATTCTATTGAAAATATGAATATGATTGAAAACCTTGCAAATTTAGAAAAACATCGATTAGCAAAAATTAGGAATCATTTAGAGCACAGGTCATTTAGAATTATTGATGATTTTGGGTATGAGTTAAGTACAAAATTCGATTCTTATCCAGAAATAAAGTACCAAGAATTATTAAAGAGAAAGGAGTATTTAGAATACCATAACCTTCAAAACTCAGAGCAGTATTTAGAGGTTTTGGATCAAATAAATGAGAAAGAGATTAAATCTAAATATATATTCGAAATGCCTATTTCAGAATTTGAGCTTTCTTTAATGAATTTGGCGAGAAATGTTAGAAATTCACTAATGTATTTATCCTTGGCGGTACATTATGAAGAGAGGAAAAAGCCAATTGATAGTGAGTTAGTTATAACGAAAGTGGTACCAATCAAATAAAAGCCCACTTACGTGGGCTTTAAAGCAATCAACTTTTAACGACCACTACGTCCGCGACCACGTGGTGCTTTGGTATTTGGGCGTGTTGTACCATTGGTTTTACGCTTTGGTTTCTCACTTTCATCCATTTGCCAGATACGTTTAGTACCTGAAGTCTTTTTCACTGAACCATCTTTGTTCTTACGAACCATAGGTTTACCACCAGTACCGCCCGGTTTTTTCACATAAGAGCGTGAACGGTAAGGTTCTTCAGCAGGAATGTTTTGAAAGTCAGGGTATAAAAGTGGCTCAATTTCTTTAGTTTCACCTGGTTGTAAACCCATTTGAACCAAATCAATTGCACCAATTTTAGTACGAATTAAACGTAAAGTTGGAAAACCTACAGCAGCAGTCATACGACGGACTTGACGGTTACGACCTTCGCAAATTGAAATTTCGGCCCAAGATGTAGGAACAGATGCACGGAAACGTACAGGAGGATCACGATCCCATAACCACTCAGGTTGTTCAACCTTAGATGCTTTGGCAGGTAAGGTCATGCCATCTTTTAATTCAACACCTTTGCGAAGTTGCTCTAATGCTTCTTCGGTTACATCGCCATCAAGCTGTACTAAATAAGTTTTGTACTTTTTGTTTGCAGGGTTGGTAATGTATTGATTTAAACCACCGTGGTCAGTTAAAAAAACTAAGCCTTCAGAGTCCATATCAAGACGACCAGCTAAACGCAAAGTCGAATCGTCTATAAAATCAGACATCGTCATGTGTGCTTCGTCTTTACGAAACTGCGACAGCACATCATAAGGCTTGTTAAGAATGACTATTTTCACTTTAACCTACTAGAAAATTTAAAAAATTTGTTTGGACTTGTTTGAATTACCCGTTTGGTTACCCGTATAAGTGGGAGTAGGTCGGGAAGGGTAAAGAAAAAGCCCACGATATTGGGGCTACTATATCAGATTTCGGCTTGTGCTCCTCAATTTTATTCTTTACATATGATGTGTAACTCTCTTTGCTTTGAACCCTGCAAGTATTCATTGAATATCTGATTTCATGCGCTCGTCAGTAGATTAAGGTATGGATCTAATTCAGCACGATGTTTATGTCTGAGCTTGAATAAACTCATCGCATGCTGAAATATCGCTCTCAAGAGTATTCAATGAGTGAGATTTATCTCCTTTCAAATATGAACGGATAGGGAGACAGACATCTGCAAAAGTCAAACCACTTGCTACCTATACAGCCAGTAATCGCGGAAAACACAGTGCAATACACATCAAAGACCGGGTTGATGATTTCTTCCATCATTGCAATGGCAATGTGTGCTGGGTAGGTGATTACGTTGCACTGATCAACATGCGGTGGATGCTTAGTTGCATACATCCTTAATACAGTTTCTGATACGGTAACTGAATATGTTGTGGAAGAAGTTCCGTGCCCATACGGACATCTTCTTTAGACACAGATATTCACTGACCATTGAGTTAAAGCATAGGGCTCCTTCATTTATTTTCATTACTATCAGGGTTCGAATCTTTCAGTCGAATTCATTTCATGTCGGACGCGACTAATCTGGTCATAGATGACTTTGCGCATTCGGTTTATAGCGCCAAGTGGTTTGTGTTCGGCTAAAGCATGCCATGGCGTAAAGGAGAGGTTTTCACAAAATTTATTTTGCTCAGGGGTATCAAATACTTGCTGAGGAATACGAATCGTTGCCACCTTGTAAAAAGGGGCTTGGTCTTCTTTCCATTCAGTCATAGAGTCTTCGACGGACATTGAGCTGGATGTTCGAGGTTGGACTAAAAACTCCATGCATGCATCACTTTCTTGCAAACTCGTACGGAGCGCATCTCTTAAGAAGTTCTGCTGAGGTTTAGCTGGAATAGGGCTGACAACGGTCGAACACGCTCGTGCAGAATATTTTACCGCTTGACGATTGGTACCTAATCCCAATTGATAGGGCACCATAGACCAGTATCTAGTTTGCAATGGATTTGAAATTTTATTTCTAGTGTTTAAGGCAATCCAAGTCCCTTTAACTCCTAATGCAAAAGGGATATGCAGTTTTTTTAGAAATTTATCACTATTGATATCTTGCATGAATGACAGATAACGAGCGGGATCATTGGCAAAAAAGACAGGATGATTGATCATGATGAAATCTTGCGTGGAAGTGGCCTCATCTGAAAGATTTTTCCCTTGCACGGCTAAAAGTTTGATTGCCATGCCACGTGCATCTTTTTTAATATCTGCTTGTTTAGCATTACTCGATCCATTGGAAAAACGAATCCATGCTTGATAGGTTTTGCCTGGAATAAAAGCACCTTGAATCAGGTTTTGAGGCAATGTTTCATTTATTTTGAATTCTGCACGTACGCAACCATGCGCTTTAGGGTGTGCATCACGTAGTGCGATATCTGCGGCATATTGTTTTCGGATTGACAGTTCAATGATGTCTGCAATTTGCTTGGCCGTGGCTGCCTCATTTGGATAAAGACTTTCACTTAAACTGGGATCTATATTGGGGTAAATAAGTGCTTTAGGGGTATTTAGTACTACAGGCGGGGTGTTTGCAGACGCAATAGTGGTAACACTTATGAATAATACAGTGGGAAAAAGTAAACCTAAGAGCTGAGGTCTTTTGAAAATAGGCATTGATTGCCTCCTTGCTTAAAGTTGTTATTTTTAATTCTTGGATTTTTAGCCAGATGATGGAAAATGATCTAGATTTATTCAATATATAGGATAATAAAAATATCTGTGGTTTTTATTTATCGCTTCTTTTTTAGAAAACTGAATGATGGTTTTTAAAAAAATGATGAAGATTTGAAAGTGTTCGGTGATGACATTACGTACCTGAATATGTAGCGATAATAAATGTGTGAGCTAATCAGAAAAAAGTAAATTGCTGAGTCAATTGTAAATTTTTCATTAAAAAATCTGAATGTTATGCGCTTTAAAATTGGATAATATCCATTCTATTGGGTAGTGAAGATTATTTTATTCAGCTAAGGCTGTAGCTCTAAAGTTATGGGGAAGTTTTTTGATTTAGTTTGTACAACTAGCATTTTATACGCTGTAGTTTTAGGGATTGATCATGCAGCTCTTCTTTGAGAAGGGTGCGAAATCTTCTTATGCAATCGCTTTAAATACAGGGTGAGCGGCTTATTCTTTTTAAATTTTTTGTCTGCAACAAAGTCTTAACATTTAGCAGATTGAGCTGTGGTTGCAGCTAGGATTATTGGATTCTTTTCCATTAACAATGAATGGCAGTAAAAACACAATTTGAAAAAAATGGTAATGCATTACGCTTAAAAATAAAACAGTTTGTGAACAGAGCATATTTTGTGAAATGTTCATAGTAGGTGCATATCCATAAAATGAGTTTTGAGGATTAACCCCAATGACAAATACAACAATTTTTGAAGCATTAAGACAAAGTCACGACAAGCAAAGAATGTTATCTGAACAATTAATTCAGACTTCGGGAGACACTGAAGAAAGACATGAATTATTCAATGAATTAAAAAATGAATTATTTGCACATTCAGTCGCAGAAGATAGATATCTTTATATTCCACTGATGATGACCGATTCAGGTCTTAATATCACCCGTCATGCATTAGCAGAACATCACGAGATGGATGAGTTGTTAGAGCAATTGAGCGAAACTGAGTTTAGCCATCCGAGTTGGTTGGTAATTGCAAAAAAATTATCTGAAAAAGTCCACCATCATTTAAAAGAAGAGGAACATGGCTTTTTTCAACAAGCAGGAAAAATTTTAGCTGAACAGCAAAAAACTCAATTGGCTGAGCAGTATTTGAAAGAATATAATAAATATCTGAGCAAGGAAAAAGATAGTCTAACCAGTTGATGTGGGAGTGGATGTATATAAATTGGCTCTACATGAAAATTGTTTAAAAAAAAGGATCTTTTAACAAATATTTTAAATATATCTTTAACCAAAGTATTGTAAATAGTTCTCAGTTTTGGCAGTATTAGCACAAGATTTAAAGCTGATAGTTCCCTGACTTGTTTTAAATTTTTAAAAGCCTACATGACTCATTTGTAGGCTTTTTTTTGCTTAAAAATTATATTGCATAAATTGAGGTTGCAGTTTTATCTAATGAAGAAATTGCTTTGTTTTCTGTTTTGAAGTGGTGGGGGATTTTGCAAGATACCAAAACACTATTGGGAATTGTAGGGCTCATCGTTAGAATTGAGTCAATTTAAAAAGCTCACATTATTAGAATGAAACCTCAATACCGAAGCATTAAAATTATAGCTGTATTATTACCTCTTAGTTGCATGTTGCTGGCATGTCAACCGCCTGTTTCAGGTGAGTCTACAGGTTGGAAATATCCTGTCTTGCAGTTTCAATTGGCTCGTCAAAATCTCTCGACACAATTACCTATGCCTGTTAAAGGCATTACCTCGAAGCAAATAAATGATACATGGGGTGCTGCAAGAGGTCAGAATCGTAAACATGAAGGCATCGATATCTTTGCGAAACGAGGCACTGAAGTACTGAGTACAACGCAAGGAATCGTTGCTAAGGTGGGTTTAGATAGCTTAGGTGGCAAAGTTGTGTGGGTGATTGGCCCAGATTTAAGTCGACATTATTATGCGCATTTAGAGTCTTATGCTCCACATTTAGAAGAGGGTGATTGGGTGGAGCAAGGCTCAGTACTGGGTTATGTGGGAAATACGGGCAATGCGAAAAATACACCACCACATTTACATTATGGTATTTATTTTACTGGGCAAGGAGCTGTGAATCCTTATCCATTTTTAAGCCATAAGCAGGGTTTATAAAGGCATATTCTTCGTGTGTCAGGTCAGCAAGATGATTGTTCAGATCGGATTACATGAAAGACAAGAACAGGTTTTAGGGCATGTTGAAAAAAACAACATTGCCCTATTTTTGATGATTATCCAATTTCTTGAGAATATCCAATTCTTCTCAATACGACCAATTTTGAAGGCCTAGAATAAAATATCTGCCCACCTAATCTGTTATTTGTTTACTGTTTTGGCTGGTTTTTGCATGCGGGCGAGTAAACCAAAACAGTTGCAAAGTGCCGAGCAATAGTACCGCAGAGGCAATGCTAAATTGTTGATGATAAGACACACCAAAATGCTGCAAAGTGCTAAAACTAATCCCACCGAGCAACTGAATAGTGGCAAAGCTGAGCGTTGCCATACTCCATAATTTTTTATATGCCAGACCGTACAGTTGCAAAATGGTATAGGAGGTTAGGAAAACTACGGCAGGGTTAAGTAAACCTGTGAGGAATGAAGATATAAAGGTAAAAATAGGCGAAAAACTCAGTACTGCAATTAAAACAGCAAAGATGTAGATGCTATATAACACTTTCAGTGCGGCAAAATTCCCAAGTCTACGCGCCAAGGCGTATGCACTATACGCCCCTAAAGCACTACCCAGACCATATAGAATCCAATTGAAATTAATCCAGAACAAATTCAAAACCAATACATGGCTCAAGTAGTCAATCCAGAATAAAGAATGGGGAATATAGGCAAAGGCACTACAGGCATATGCAATCAACAAGCTGTAGTAAATGAAACCGACTTGATCTGATTGGGACTGTGTTGCTGGAATAGCTTGTAGTTGGGCTTGAAATGGACGTACCAGAAACCAGAGCAATGCACTCATGCCAAAGGCGAAGGCACACAAGATTAGCCACGCAGTAGAAATCTCAATTCTGTCGAGATAAGGCATAAATAACGTGGCACATAAAACGCCTAAACCGATACCACTAAAACCAATAAAGTTAATTTTAAAGCGATGCTGCAAATCGCTACATTGCGCGACCACACTTGGAGACAGAATCATCAGTAAGCCACCACTGATACCTGAAATAAAGCGCCACGTTAAATACCAAATTTCTGAAAAACTGGAAAAGGCGCAAGCAAACAGACTGATTGAACCCAGAAAAGCAGCGCTAATGATATAGATGGGCATTTTGGGATTTTGTGGGATTTTCATTGCCCAGTAGGCACCGACTAAATAGCCCAAAAGGTTGGCACTGCCTAAAATACTGGCAAAGTTATGACTCCATTCATAGGCTTCGCGTGTTGAAGGCAGTAAAGCGGTATAGGAAAAGCGCAAAATGCCGATGCCCAAGCACATACTCAAACAAAGAAATGCGCTGAGTTTGATGGTATTTGAGAACGTCCTGTTCATATAATTTGACTAATTGTTTAAAAAATATACTTGAACTATAAGGTGAAAAATCTAGAAAAACAATCACTGACGTTTCACCTTTAGTCGAGCATCATTCAAGGTTCGGGAAGATTAAAGTCTTCACTTTTGTTGGCATCAACAGCATCCCCAATGGTGTAGTAATGACCACCCGCAACATGATGTACACTTTTCCAAGCTGGATCAGCTTCATGGTAATACCAATGTCCATCGCGGAACACGCGATCATCTGCATAGGCAGCAATGACTTTACCAATAAATAAATCATGTGCTTGCTGATTGTGTGGTTCGGGTATAAGTTCACAAATAAGCCAAGCAGCACAGCCTTCCACCACAGGTAAGTCAAAACCGTCAAAGTGAAAGAGTGGAGTATGACAATGCTCAAGTTTAGCTGGATCATCAAACTGGCTGATTGAACCTAAGGCTTGTACCAACTCAATTTGCTTTAAGGTGGGAACTTGTAGTGCAAAATAACCTGAACCTTCAATTAATTTTCGGGTTTTGGTGCTTTTATCCAGTACGACAGATACTTTGGCTGGAACTAACTCTAGAGCACATGCCCAAGCAGCCGTCATGACATTTGCTTCTTGCTCATGTTGTGCAGACACTAAGACGGTTGGGCCATGATTGAGTAAACGATACGCCTTTGCCAGTTCGACAGGTTGAATGTGTGGATTTAACAGCTCAGCCATATTTAGATTCAATAAGATTATTTTCTCGGACATATCATAACTCTGATCGTTGCAGGAGTAGTCTAAATTTGAACACTTGGTGAGTCTGTACAGGTAAAGCCAAAAGTCGAATTGAATTTTGATTTATAATAGGGGTTACATTATTTAGGGAAAAAACATGAATATGCCCTTAATCATCAATGTCATCCTCTTTGTGGCATTGCTGTTCTTATTAAGTCGGACACGTCATACCAATTGGAGCCTTGCCAAAAAGGTGCTTGCTGGTCTCTGCTTGGGGGTGGTGTTCGGTTTGCTCTTGCACGTGGTGTATGGCACAGGTTCAACGGTGCTGCAAGAGTCGGTGCAATGGTTTAACTTGGTCGGTAAAGGCTACGTCAAACTACTGCAAATGGTGGTCATGCCTCTGGTCTTCGTTTCCATTTTAGGCGCAGTGATTAAGTTGCATGATGCAGGTTCACTCGGCAAAATCAGTTTTATTAGTATCGGTACCTTATTGGCCACAACAGCGATTGCGGCTTTTGTCGGTGTGGTGGTGACCAATGCTTTTGGACTCACCGCGGCAGGTTTGGTTCAGGGGGCACAAGAAACTGAACGTCTGAATGCTATTCAGACTGACTATGTGGGGCAAGTGACAGGTTTACAAGTTCCAGATCTGTTTCTATCTTTTATTCCGACCAATCCTTTTGCTGAACTCACTGGCGCTCACCCGACTTCAATTATTAGTGTGGTGATTTTTGCCGTATTCCTTGGTATGGCTGGCTTAAACTTAATTAAGTCAGATGCAGAGAAAGGGCAAAAACTGCTTGCTGCGATTGAAATTATGCAAGCATGGGTGATGAAATTAGTCCGCTTAATTATGACCCTTACGCCGTATGGTGTATTTGCCTTAATGACCAATATTGTGGCGAATTCAAAATTGGCAGACATTCTAAATTTGGGTGGCTTCCTTGTCGCATCTTATATAGGTCTGGGCATTATGTTTGCTGTGCATGCACTCATTTTGTTGTTTACAGGTGTCAATCCAGTTCAATTCTTTAAAAAGGTTTGGCCTGTACTGACTTTTGCATTTACCAGTCGTTCTAGTGCAGCCAGTATTCCACTCAATATTGAGGCACAAACGCGCCGTCTGGGCGTACCTGAGTCGATTGCCAGTTTCTCAGCCTCTTTTGGCACAACCATTGGTCAAAACGGTTGTGCAGGTTTATATCCTGCCATGTTGGCGGTGATGGTAGCACCAACGGTTGGGATTAACCCATTAGATCCAATCTGGATTCTGACTTTAGTTTGTGTCGTAACGCTCAGTTCTGTTGGTGTTGCAGGTGTGGGTGGTGGTGCAACCTTTGCTGCCTTAATTGTGTTGCCGATGTTGGGCTTACCCGTGACTTTAGTGGCGCTACTGATTTCGATTGAACCTTTGATTGATATGGGACGTACAGCATTGAATGTGAATGGTTCTATGACTGCCGGGATGGTCACCAGTCAAGTCTTGGGGCAAACTGATCAAACTATTTTTAAACAAGAAAATGTTGATTTAACCGAGAATTAATTTCGCTGTTACATCATAAATAGGAAAGTCAGTATTTTGGATATTGGCTTTCTTTTTTTGTGTCATGCAACAACTGTATCCATAAATCAAATAAATTTGTATCTGTTATTGTTTGACTGTAACGGCATAATCATAATGAAACAATGGAGATAAATCATGAAAATGTATCAAGTCGATGCTTTTAGCAATGCATTATTTAAGGGGAATCCTGCGGCAGTAATTGTGACTGAACAATGGTTAGATGAAGCACTGATGCAAAATATTGCTTTGGAAAATAACCTGTCTGAAACTGCATTTGTAAGAAAGATTGATGCCGAGCATTTTGAAATTCGTTGGTTTACACCTACAGCAGAAGTTGATTTTTGTGGGCATGCAACTTTAGCCAGTAGCTTTGTACTATTTAAAGATTTTACTCCAGCCAAAACCATTCATTTTCATGTGAAAAAATTGGGTGTTTTTGTTGTGAGTCAGGCGGAAGATGGCAAAATCTGTATGAATTTCCCAATCCGCCGTGCAGAAAAAGTAGAAGATTATCCTGAACTTTTAACTCAGGCACTCAGCAAGCCATTTAAAAATGTTTATCTGAATCAACAAGCTTACATTGTAGAGTATGAAAACGTACAAGATGTTTTGGATGAGCAGCCAAACTTAGAATTGTTAAAGCAATTGGGTTCTTTACGTACTGCTATTACGGCACATAGTTCAAGTGTAGATGTTGCCATTACTGCTTCAAATGCAGAGTATGATTGTGTGTCACGTTATTTTGCCCCTGCAATAGGCATCAATGAAGACCCTGTCACAGGTTCTATTCACACTGCCATAGCGCCATTGTGGGCAGAACGATTAAACAAAACAGAGTTGATTGCATATCAAGCCTCTACGCGAGGTGGCGAATTGTATTGCAAAATTGTTGATCAGGAACGCATTGAAATTTCAGGTTATGGCAAACTCTATATGCAGGCAGAGTTGTTCTTAGATTAATCATATTTGAACAAAGCAACACTCAAAACTGAGGGTTGCTTTGCAAAACTTCACTATAAATACCATTTTCGATTCCGTAAGATAGTCAGCCTATAAGATATTTATATAACTGAATATATTGGAATTAACATGTTAATGCGGTTGAAAAAACTTACTTTCTCTCTGTTTTTTGTTGGTTTAAGTTCGGCTGCTTGGGCACAGCCTGTTTTGGTCAAATCAGATCATCAAATTGAAGAATATAAATTAGATAATGGTTTTCGGGTGATTTTGGCACCCAACGATAAAGAAAATAAAGTCTATATGAACACCATATATCTAACAGGCTCATTGAATGATCCGCAAGGTAAAGGAGGGCTAGCACATTTATTAGAGCACCTTGCCTTTAAGGGAACACAAAATGTCAAAGGTGAAGAATTCCAGCGCAGATTGGATCAATACACTTTAATGACCAATGCCAGTACCGACTATTATTCGACCCGCTATATTAACGTAGTTCGTCCAGAACAAACCGCTTTGAATGAAATCTTGCATTTAGAAGCAGAGCGTATGGATAAATTGGTCCTGCAAGAGAAGTTTGTTCCTTCTGAAATTGCCATTGTGAAACGTGAGCGGGAAGTACGTCTGGATCAACCTTTTGCAGTGTTGATGGATCAGATGTGGAAATCGGCTTATGGAAACCAGTATTTAGGACGTTTACCAATTGGCGATTTAAAAGAATTGCAGTCCATCAAAATGAATGAACTGAATCAGTTCTACCGTACGTGGTATGCACCGAATAATGCTGCCATGGTGATTGCAGGTAAATTTGATAAGGCGCAAGTCCTTAAGCAGATTGATCAACAGTTTAGCTCAATTCCTGCACGGCAGACTCCTGCTCAGGTTCAAGTGCCACAGCTTGATGCAAGTAAAATTAAACAGCGTGAATTTAAAGTGGCGAAGGGCAGTGATTTAGCCAAGTTCAATATTTATCTGAATGGGAAAAATGAACAGATCAAACCCGCTTTAGCTTTGTCACCACTGTTGTATACCATGCAGCCAAGCGGGCATTTATATCAAAGTATGGTAGAAACAGGCACCAGTACCATGGTGCAGGCAACCACATGGCTAGATCGTGATTTTAATTTGGTCTTTATGGGGGCAATGTATGCACCGAATCATAATGCCGAACAAGTCGATCAAGCGCTCGATCAAGGAGTTGAAAAAAACCAAGCTTTTAATGAAACTGAATTAAAGCGCGTGAAAAGTCTCATTCAAAATCAGGCCGACAGTATTCAAAGTAACTCTGCGGCATTGGGTTCACGTCTGGCGGATTATTTCGTAGCAAGTCAGGGACGTTGGGATCAATATTATTTGGATTTAAATAATATTCAGAACCTCAGTTTGAATGAGGTGAATCAGACCTTAAAACAATTTTTAGTCAAAGAGCATCGTATTTCTGGGGATATTGAGCCTACTCCAGAAGATCAGAAAAAAGCCATGCAACAGCAGCAGGCAAAAGCACCAAGTAAAACTTTAGACCATCAGGTTCAAGCACCAGAGCCGCTAAAAGATGTGAGCGTGTATCAACAAGAAGTGGCGCAATACGTTGCAAGCTCTCAGCAATATTTGGAAAAGAATGAGAAGAATATTCAACGTGGTGAATTTAAAAATGGGATGAAATACGCGCTTTATCCTGTTGCGACCCGTGACAATAAAACCTATGCCACCATTAATGTTGAGTTTGGTACAGCCCAAGCTTTAATGAACAAAAGTGAAATTATTGATTTCACCTCTTATTTATTGCTCCGTGCTTCGGATAAATACAGTCTGCAAGACATTGCCGATAAATCCATTGATGCAGGTGGTTCTGCAACAGCATCATCGAATGGTAATGGTATGACCATTCAAATTGTGGCGAAAAAAGAAAAATTTGAAGACTTCTTTAATTATATTGTCGAAGTCATGAAGAACCCGAAGTTTGAGCAGTCACAGTTCGATTTAATCAAGTCGCAAACGTTGTCGAGCTTAAACCGTCCCTACACGGAGCCTGAAACCGTTGCAGCGCTAACCATTGCACGTTTAATTGAAATCTATCCGCAAGGAGATTTGCGCTATCACTTCGAACCTGAATATGCCAAGAAGCAATATCAAGCTTCTAGCAATGCGCAGGTGAAGCAACTGTATCAGCAGTTCTTTGCCATGAATCATGCGCAAATCGCCATTACAGGCGAGTTCAATGCCAAGAAAATGTTGCGTACGGTAAAACAACAGTTTGGGAACTGGAACGGTACTCAAGCTTATGCGCAACTGACGTCTGAATATACGCCGTATAAAGCACAGAAGCAGCATGTGCTATCCGAGCAACGTGAATTTGGCAGTTATCAAAGCTTACTGACTTTCCCACTAGGTGAGGATCATCCAGATGCACCAGCCATGTTGGTGTTTAGTTACATTCTCGGAGATTCTCAACTGTCTTCACGTTTAGCTCAGGAATTGCGTGAGAAAAATGCTTTAGTGTATGGCTTTGGCAGTGAAATTCAGTTAGATGATTGGGTGAACTCAGGTGCACTGAGTATTAGTGCTAATTACACCGCAGGTAAAGCTGAGCAAGTGTCTCAATCAGTGCATAAAGTTTTACAAGAATTGCTAGATCATGGTGTCACAGAACAAGAGTTAGAAGCGGCTAAAGCCGATATTCTAAAAAACCGAGTAACAGCTTTGGAAGATGAACGCAATATTCATCAAATGCTGACTTCGCAATTAGAACGAAACCGCGATTTATTGTTCCGTAAAAAACGTGATCAAGCGATTGCCAACTTGACCAAAGCAGATGTGGACCAAGCCATCAAAAAATACATTCATCTCGATCAATTGGTTGAAGTCATGGCAGACCAATATGGGCAGGCTAAGCCTTAGTTTTTCTGAGTTCTAAGCATCTTGAATGTTTTAATAAAAAGTCACAATTTTGTGGCTTTTTATTTTATAACTTGCAGTTAAATTAAACGGATGGTAAAAAATAAACAAAATTTTATATTACTTCTTAATAACGAAAACATCATTTTGATTGAGTCTATCTATATGAAGAAAATTCTAAAAATTTCTGGTTATTTGCTTTTTGTATTTGCAATCGGTACTTCTTACGCTACAGCAGCGACTGAAACGCGTACCATCCGTACTGAAAATGGGCAATTGGTATCGCTTGGCGATAGCTATATTCAGTTGGTGCAAAATATGCAGCAATCGCCAATGTCGGTGCGGAATTACGAGTGGAAAGAAGGCAGGAAGCAGCTTACTGCATCAGACTATGTGTATTTGGTGGGGAATACCTATTACACCGTCACCATTGTCGATAACGTAATAAAAAAGATCGTTTGGGATCGTAAAGTTTAAGCAATAAAAAAGCCCTGAGTCTAAGCTGAGGGCTTTTTTATTTTGCCATTAATTAATGGTCATGATCATGCTTGTTGGCATGGAATTCCTCGTTATGGCGGAAACGTAAATAGTTCTCGAACTGTTCACAGTATTCGTCATAGTTATCTTCTAACATCATTTGGAATTGTTGCATGACATAAGACATCACTTGTTCTTTGGCGTCACGCATTTCATTGCCATCTTTAAAATTATTCGCTGCGACCCAAGTATTGAAACGTGCTGTTGCAAACAGCATAGAAGCACTTACTTGACCACGAATTTCATTGGGTTTGACTTGCTGTCCTTTGGCTGGGCGACAAAATTCATTGGCATGTTTAATAAATTCATCTGCACGTTCAAAAAAAGCAGCATTCAAAGCTTCTTCTTCGGTGACATCGGTAGCGTCAATCTTTTGAACCATGACTGTTCCTAGCTAAAATTTCATTCTGCATTATAGGCAAAGCCTTGCAGAAACAAAACCTTTGACTTAATCTAAAAATAGCCTAAGCATTATAAAAATGGAACGCGTTATGTCAGATGCTATTGCAATTCAAAATCTTAAACATGATATTTCACTGTTGCGCCAACAAATTTGGCCGCCACAAACTTTGGCAAATGTAGAAGGACTACCCATTTATTATGGTTCGGCAGAAGATGTCGCACACTATTATCAACAATGGCAAGATTTAATTGAGCGGGCGCAACTGTTGAGTCAACCTTTTTTAAGCGATGAAGTGGTCGATGCCATTCATTTACCCAGTCATCTTAATTTACCGTTGTTTTATTTCCATGTAGACCGAATTCGAATTAATAAAACACGGGCTAAAGAATCCAAAACTTTTAGGGGAATTGCCAGTTTATTAGATAAATGCGGTGAATTTTCTGCCGAGCAAGTAGCTGTAATGCAAGCTTGGCTAAATAGTGATGAACAGGCAGCATTGGTCGCACACCGTGAGTTTATTGATCTTAGAACCTATGTGTTTCAGCATGGGCAAAGTGAATATACCCGAACCCGATTTTATGTGAATGGTATTGTGTTAAGCACCGAAGAACACTTTAAACTGGTCGATGCACGGGATAAGCCACGTAAGCAACGCAGCGATAGTTATAGCGACCCGCTTGCAGACAATGAGGTGTGGAAGGTTTTTGGGAAATATCGCTAAGTTAGTTTTATGCCCAAAACGGTTTAATTTTCCTAAATGCTTTCAGTTGTTTATCGACGTGTTTGAGTTGTTGTTTTTCCTGTTGTTTAAGCCAGTGTATGGCACATGTTACCTCTTCATTTTCGGGTAATTCATGAAAGAATTGCTCGGCAACCAAGAGGTCATTATATTGTCCTAAAAGCTCTTGAATGGGTTTAATGGCTGTTAAATAGTGTTTCACGGCTTTTTTACGGTATAAGCTACGCACAAATTCAATGTTGTAACGTAAATGTTTAAAGCGTTTACGTAGCATGTGTTTCTCTTCATCTTCTAGCTGAGAAAAATGACCAATATCATCCGCAATCTGCTGATGGGTTTTCTTTAAGATTTTCTCAGCATATTTTATAAATGGTTTTTCCTTTTTATTTTTAAGGTTCGGTTCAGAAGTCATGTAGTCCATCAATTCTAATATTAATTGATTGGTTTCTACGGATTGAAAAATCCACATGATTTGATTGTGATAATTCTCAGCATTTGGAATGTCTAAATGTGAGCAACCTGCTTGTTGCAATTGTGGTAATAGGGTTTCACGAATGGCATCGGTATCTCGTGCATGACCTAAAGACTGAAAGATGATACGGAGCTGTGCTGCCCAGTATGGTGGGATATTATGCACCAAGTGGGCATAACTTTTTAAAGCACTCCGCATGCGCCGTATTGCGACACGTGCTTGATGTACATGTTCGCTATTATATGAGCCGCTAGCGAGGGCAGTGGCATTGGGCAAAAAATGTTTAAAGGTGTTATTTAAGATGATCTGTACAGCACTATTGGTTGTCATTGCCTGATCTAAAAGAATCGGTTCAGCATACTGTGGTAATAACATATCCTGTTGTTGTAGATGCAAATCTCCCCGTTGCGATTTACTTCGTGTGTCTAGCCAGAGTTGATATTTATTCATCCATGGTTCTATGCAGCGAATTAAGTCATGAATGGAGCCTTGTACCAGTTCAAATTCAATTTCAAATATTCTTAATTTTTCATTTTGGAAAACCAAATGACCAATGTCCAGACAAACTTCAATTTCAGATTGATTAAACAATAGTATTTTGGAAATGCGCTTTACATCGGTAGAAAATTTAATTTGAAATTTTTGAGCAGCATCAGGAGTGGTTAATAAGGTGGGAAGTTCATCTAAGTGGTCTTGATACACGCCTAAATTAAGTTTGGGCTGCTTTTTTTTGCCCAAGTCAGATTCAAACTCAAAACGTTCAATCTGGCGTGCAGTTTTATATTTTAGGGTCTGAATCCAGTGACTTTGCTCTAAACGTAATCGGAGTGCAATAGATTGCTGTGCCAATTGAAAATCTTCGGTATCGTAATAATGGGCGAGCAAACGCTGCTTATAGACTTTGGAGGCGCAGAAATCTTGATAAATCATGTCCTGAAAAGCTTCTGGAATTTGAAATTTGAGTTCAATTTCTGACATGTTCTAGCCCTCGCACTGGAGTTTTTAAAATTATTTTAATCGCGCTAAATTTATATCTTGGCTAAAGTGACTGAAGAAGTCCAGTAAAAATGTAATTTGTCTATTTCTAGATGTAGCAATGAAGTACATCCACAAACTGAATTTGTGGATGTAGATGTATTGGGGGTATCAAGTAGCTTAGAATTTAAGGAATTTACGACTCACCATAAATTGTTCAGTCGCATCTAAAAGTGCTTGAGCATACACTTCTTGTTTTGCAGTCAACCAACCCAAAACAAACCAGTCACTTGCTTCTAATTCGGTTTGCTGAATATAGGCGGCAGATGAACTGAGCGTTAAGTATTCTTCGGCAGCCTGATGCGCTTCATTTAATGCCTTGCTGTATTTTTGCAGATTTTTCACATCGTAAATTGAGGTGAGTATGGGGAAGCTAAACTTGAGTTCGCGAATACGTTGTGAAAGTTGCTCAAGGCTTTCAAATTTTGTGACTTCAGTTTCTAAAAGCTGCTCGTGTATCTGTTTATATTGTTGTTGTAGGGTGTTTTGCGCATAAGCTTTTAAGTCCAACTCTTGCGTAGCAGTGCTGCTTTGTAAGCTAAACATTAAAAGCTCTAAAAAGTGATGGACATTGAGTGTTGATCGCACCAAATTATTCAGCTTTTCTTGTGCATATAAAATATCTTGGGTTAGGCTGGCTACAGTTGTTGGATTTTGAAGTAATGCGCCCAAAGTACTTTGCATGTGCTCAAGCTGCTGTAAATTTTCAAAATGATGTTTAAAAGCCGCCAACTGATATGCCCATTTATCTGAAACGTCTTTGCTCCACGTTTTAAATAAGGCAGAAGTTAAATAGAGATGATCCAAAGCCAAATAAGCTTGTTCAAGATGCTCTTTTTCGGCAACGCCTGCGGAGATGGCTGCAATATTTGGAAGTAGGTGCTGTAACTGTTGCGCGATGAGCGAGCGGACATTACTGTCAGCACTGTCTTTTTTGACTAATTGAAAAGTTTTGCTCTGTTGGGCAGGGCTAACGTGTTGCTGAATAGAGAGTAGATGTCCCATTTCGGCTTTACTGCGCACATCTAACCAAAGTTGATATTTTTTAACCCATTCAAAACTAAAGGCAAGTAAAGACTGAATAGAACCTTGTTTGAGTTCAAATTCAACTTCATGGACTTCTCTTTCTTCAGTTTCAGTGGCTAAGCGACCAATATCGAGGCTGACTTCAATTTCAGCATCTTCGAAGTGAATCACACGATAAGTACGCTGAATATCAGATTCAAACTGTAATTTTAATGAAGCAA
The DNA here is from genome assembly GCF_003105055.1 of Acinetobacter sp. AM. NCBI lineage: Bacteria > Pseudomonadati > Pseudomonadota > Gammaproteobacteria > Moraxellales > Moraxellaceae > Acinetobacter > Acinetobacter sp. AM. The sequence continues at coordinate 17,222 of NZ_QETG01000025.1, forward strand.
GCTCATCACCCAAAGCGTGTTGCAAAATAGCTCGTGCTTCAGGTTCATGTTCATAAATCGTTAAATCTAAAGCAGGAGCATGTTCAGAAATACCGAAATCATGATTATGCTCGAAACGGTGCAAATGGCTTTTTCCAGCCGCTTTTAAGGTTTGAACCCAATGCTCACCCTCAAGGCGCAAGCGTAGGGCAACGCCATGTTGTGAAAGTCGTTTATCTGGCGTGTCGAAGTATTTTGCTTGCAGCTGAATCAGATTTGATTTTTTTGGGTCTAAGGCTTTAAGGAGCGTTGTTCTTTTTGCTGTAGGAATTTGAAATTTTAATTCAACTTCAATCATAAATTTGCCTTAGATTATGGTTCAAAAAGGGGAGGTTTTGTTCAGCTTGTGCTAAAAACTGATGTGACGCTTTAATATTAAATTCTAGCTGAAAAATTCTATGCTGTACGCGCTGATGAGTGAAATTATCGGCAGTTAATGCATTCTAAATTTTGAGTGCTGATGAAATGCTTCTAGTATAAACCTATAGGTGGTTTCTTTTGCAATGCGAGACCTAATCTGAAGTTTCAGATTGATCATTGAATCGTAAGAATAAACATTATTTTTGCCAATTTAAAAGCTCGAACGTAAGCAAAAATGTAATTGACCCATTTAAAGCAAAGCACAATGATATGGGGGCAAAATCAAAAGTTATACTTTCAAACAATCAGGATGATTTAAATATGAATGCAACTATTCAAACCACTGAAAATTTGGAGCATGTTCAAGCGCCACAATTACCCATTCGAAATTATAATGAATTTTATCGTTTTTATTTGACTGAGCACCGTAATATTACGAGTCGGCGTCTACATGTTTTAGGCACTACTATTGGTGCATATTGGATAGCGAAAGCCATTCGCCATCGTAAACCTAAATATGTGTTGTATGGTTTAATCCCAGGTTATGCTTGCGCATGGGCCGGACATTTTCTGTATGAAAAGAATAAGCCAGCATCTTTTAAACAGCCCCTCTACAGCTTTATTTCGGATTGGCGTATGTTGTCTGATATTGTCCGCGGTAACCTGAGTTTAAAATGCCGTTCATTGGATAAAATTCCAAGTTAACTTTTATCCAAATTAAAGTACATTTGTCTAGTAATATTGGGTCATAACGCTTATATATGTATTTGTTATACATGATTTTTAATTGTGCAATAAAGTGTAATCTTCAAATATATTCATGAAAATGGCTAGGATGTTCAATCCTTCTGATGTAGTATAAGTTTCAGAATTTTAGATGATCTTGTGTTTACTCAAGATACAGCAAGTTTCCAATGCCTAGAGTGACCTTTCTCTGGGCTTTTTTTATTTGAGATGTAAATAAACAAATACCTATAATTAAAAAATTGGGATGATGAATTGAAAGACTCCCTAATTTTTTGCCCACATTGCCCGTGTGGTTAGTGCAAAAATTAGAGAGTCATGTTTATTTTCAGTTGTTATTATAATTATTGAAAATAAACGAAATCTTTCAGTTTTATCGTTGTATTTTATTGCTTTTGTGTCTTTATTAAACCGTGATTTTGCTACTTGCTCTATCCCCAGAACTAGGGATTTTTGTTAAATGCAAAAATTAAAAGTTATCTTTTAATTCACGTAATTTTTTAAATTCTTCGACACTCTCTGCTCTTAAAAAAGGATTGGTTTCTAGTTCAATCGCAATATTACTAGGGAGTGTTGGCTGACCCAGCATTCGTAAAGCCTCTACGTGCTCAAAGCGTTGCTGAATTTTAAGATTATCAGGTTCTACATGTAGCGCAAATTTGGCATTGGAAAGGGTGTATTCATGGGTGCAATATACTTGGGTTCGGGGGGGTAATGCCGCCAAACGGTTCAAGGAATGATACATCTGTTCAAAAGTCCCTTCAAATACCCGACCACAGCCCATGGCAAATAACGTATCCCCACAAAAAACCAGATCAAGCGCATCACTAAAATAGACAATATGACCTAAGGTGTGTCCAGGAACGGCAATCACATCTATATGAATATCATGAAAATTAAAATGGTCACCATCCGCGAGTGGGTGGGTAATAAACGGAATTTTACTCAGTTCATCGCGAGGGCCATAAACAGGGATATTGCGATTGACCAAGAGTTCTTGTACACCACCTATATGGTCTTTATGCCAATGTGTAAGCCAAATTTGCTTCAGGTGCAGTTGATGTTCTTGACAATAATCTTCAACCAACTGTGCTTCGGTTGGGTCTACGGCAATTACTTCATGGGTTTCGGTGTGTTCGAGTAACCAAATATAGTTTTGTAATTGATTTTTTACATCAATGATATGTACTTGATAAGTCATATTATTCGCTCGTTATCTATTGTTATCAAGTTTAGCATTGAATGCCTTAGGCTCACTATTTCAACGTTGTAATTAATAAGTCATGGGGATGAGATAAATGCAAAAAAGCCGCATCAAAATGCGGCTTTTTCAAATATTAGAATTAACGTAATTTTGCCAAGAAACGACCCACTCGGGTAATGGCTTCACGCAGTTCATTTTCTGCTGGCAAGAACACGACACGGAAATGGTCTGGTGTCGGCCAGTTAAAACCAGTCCCTTGAACCAATAAGACTTTCTCTGCACGGAGTAAATCGAGCATGAGTTTCTCATCATCCTGAATTGGGTACACGTCTGGATCAAGTTTAGGGAAGCAATACATTGCACCTTCAGGTTTGACACACGACACACCCGGAATGTCATTCAGCATTTGCCATGCGATATTACGTTGCTCATACAAACGACCACCTGGGCGGATTAAATCATTAATCGACTGGTAGCCACCTAATGCAGTTTGAATCGCATATTGTGCTTGATGATTGGCACACAGACGCATAGACGCAAGCATGTCTAGCCCTTCGATGTAATCCATTGCACGTGATTTATCACCAGTAATGGCCATCCAACCTGAACGATAACCCGCAATACGATAAGCTTTTGATAAACCATTGAATGAGATACACAGTTGATCACCTGCTAACGCAGCAACGGAAACATGTTCGATACCGTCATAAATAATTTTGTCGTAGATTTCATCTGCAAATAAAATCAGGTCGTACTTTTTCGCTAAAGCGACAATTTGTTCTAATACATGGCGTGGATAAACAGCACCAGTTGGGTTGTTCGGGTTAATAATCACGATACCACGGGTATTTGGCGTGATTTTACTTTCCATGTCGGCGATGTCTGGGTACCAGAAATTTTCTTCATCGCATTTATAGTGAATTGCAGTACCACCCGATAAGTTTACTGCCGCAGTCCACAGTGGATAATCTGGCATTGGCACCAGCATTTCATCGCCATCATCCAATAAACCTTGCATCGCCATAACAATGAGTTCAGATACGCCATTGCCGATATACACATCATTCACATGCATATCGAAAATGCCTTTTTGCTGGTAATACTGGCAAATGGCTTTACGTGCAGGGAAAATTCCTTTTGAGTCGGTATAACCTACAGCATTGGGTAAGTTTAATGCGACATCATTAATAATTTCTTGTGGGGCTTCAAAGCCGAAGGGAGCGGGGTTGCCAATATTCAGTTTAATAATTTTATGGCCAGCTTCTTCCATCTCGATGGCCGCTCGTAACACTGGTCCACGGATGTCGTAGCATACATGCTCGAGCTTAGACGATTTTTTTATTTCGCGTGGGGTTTGGGTGGTGTTCGGCATTTTGATGTTCTCGGAAAGAGTGGAGGTCACTTTTGCATAACGATATAAATAACTTTTAAATGTTTCAGTTGTTACCAAATCGAGATCATGTTCATCTCGGAGTAAAGCAACAATTTTTTCATGCGTAAATCCCGCCTGTTGATATTCTTTAATCACAGGCAGTAGATGTTTAAAAATAACGCTCTTTTTCTGCGACATTTTTTAATCCTGAATAAGCATGATCACAAGAATAGCACCAATTTTGCTCACAAAAAAGCATTGGATTAATAAAAATGCTTACTATATTTTGAGTGTTTGCTTACTTTTTGCTTTTACTGGATGTATAAGTCTTTTGTAAATTGTTAAGTAAAGACTAGAAATTTTAAGATGAATCACGTAAATATAAGATTATCTTATTTGAAACAGCAAGATAGAAAGGGAAATAATCATGGGAAAACTCAGTAAAACAGACCGAGAATGGCAAAGAGAGTTATCACCAGAAGAATTCCGTATAACTCGACAAAAAGGAACAGAACCTGCTTTTACGGGGAAATATTGGAATACCAAGCAAGAAGGAACTTATGTGTGTCGTTGCTGTGGTACACCGTTATTTTCGTCTACGACGAAATTTGACAGTGGTTGTGGCTGGCCAAGTTTTTTTAAGCCAATTGTTGGAGGAGCAATTGATGAATTACAAGATAGCTCACATGGTATGGAAAGAACTGAAATAGTTTGTCATCATTGTGACGCTCATTTAGGGCATGTTTTTGAGGATGGCCCGCAGCCGACAGGATTGCGCTATTGCGTAAATTCGGCTTCATTAGAACTACAATCACAAGAAAAAAATGACGAGGAAACCTATCCATGACCAACATTTATCAGTTTGAAGCTGAGTTGCTAGATGGAAAAAATAAAGCTTTTGCCGATTATGAGGGTAAAGTTTTATTAATTGTAAATACAGCAAGTAAGTGTGGTTTCACACCGCAGTTTGCTGGTTTAGAAAAATTATATGAAAAATATAAGCCGCAGGGGTTAGAGGTGCTTGGCTTTCCATGTAATCAATTTGGTGGACAAGACCCAGGTTCAAACGACCAAATTGGAGCCTTTTGTCAGAAAAATTACGGGGTCACTTTTCCAATGTTTGCCAAGGTCGATGTAAAAGGACCAGAAGCCCACGCCATTTTTCGTTATTTAACCAATAACAGCAAAGGTATTTTAGGCAGTGGTATTAAATGGAATTTTACTAAATTCTTAATTGGTAAAGATGGAACGGTTTTAAACCGTTTTGCCCCAACAACTAAACCTGAAGCCTTAGAAGAAGAGATTGAAAAGGCATTACAACAATAATTGTAATGTTAAATGGATTAATGCCGCAGCAAAGTTCTTCTGAAATTCAGGTTGAATTTTGGAGTAATCCCAATATGCCTTATGTGGAAACACGTAGGGCATGTGACAGTCGTGCTTGTTATAAAGCACATAGCCATCCGACCTTTTCTATTGGTGCGGTAGATGTTGGTCGAAGTATTTTTAATAGTCATTTTGTGGGGACACAGCCCATAGAATCGGGAACCCTTGTTCTTATCCCAGCGCATGTTGAGCATTCCTGTAATCCTGAACCCAATCAGGCGTGGAGTTATCAAATGATGCATCTGGATATGCTCTGGTTACAACAGTTGCTGCATGAAACTAAACAGGATTTCCGTTGTAATGCAGTTCCGCAATATCAGCCTAAACTCTATCAATCTGAGCAACTTTACCGAAATTTTTCTTACTTAAATAGAAACTTATTCGAGCACTCAATGTCGTATTTGCAAAAAGAGCAATTACTGATTCAAACGCTGACTGAGTTATTATTTCCGAATTTGCACTTAGAGTTACTAGCAATAAGTAGTTATGCGCAACAGGAGTTTCAACAACTCCTTTGGGAAATAAGTACAAGTGAAGAATTACTCTCCTTACAAGATTTATCTGAGCGAAGTGGGTTAAGTCGTTACGCCATCATTCGTTTGTTTAAGACGAATTTGGGGTTAACACCTCATGCCTATCAGCTCAATTTAAAAATTAATCAAGCGAGAAAGCTCTTAAAGCAGGGGAAGGATATTGCCGAGATGAGTTATCAATTGGGTTTTAGTGATCAAAGTCATTTTCAACGTGTGTTTAAGCAGTTGACAGGGACTACGCCGAAGTTCTATCAAAAGCAGCACCGCCGCGCAATTTTATACAAGAATTCAATTTAAGTAAGTTCTAGGCTTATCTCAGTTTTTAGCTGAGCTGAGTTATGGAATTATTCTTTTTTATTGCAGTTACGCATTTTATTGCTTTACTTTCTCCGGGACCTGATTTTTTCCTTATCTTAATGCATTCAATGAAATATGGTTCAAAATTAGCACGTTATACCGTATTGGGAATTGCGATTGGAAATGCACTGATTTTGTTGTTGATCTTTATATTGTTGTGGGGTTTAGGTCAAATTCATCCCATTCTATTACAACTCCTACGCTGTTTAGGGGTGGCTTATTTACTTTATTTGGCGTTGCAATGTTTTCGTTATCGTGATGATGAAAATAAGCATTTAACAGATCATGATGAAATCCAAATAAAGACATCAAGCGCTTTGTGTTTCGCTCAAGGTTTACAATCTAGTGTGCTTAATCCGAAAAACGTGATGTTTTATAGTAGTCTGATTTTATTGGTCTACAGTCAATTTAGTGTTAAACAACTCTCTTTGATTTGCTTTTGGATGGTAAGTGTCGTTCTATTTTGGAATTTATTTCTGCTCAAATTGTTTAATTTTAAGAGTTGGCATCAGTTTTTAAAAAGGAATACGAAGATATTGTATAGGCTTACAGGTTGTTGTTTTTTAGGATTTGCTATGGTTTTGATAATGCTTTAATCAATGCCTCTACAGATCTATTTTATTTTATGATGAATAATTATTTTACATGGCAGACTTTTGTGAAAAGGCGGAGTCATCAAATGGACTGCTTTGGATACCAGTGTGCATCTAAACCTTTTGTAGGTGAACAATACAAGATTGAGATGAAATATGAATCTGAATGCTTTGATTACGCAGGCATCCTTTGATTTGACTGAAAAAATGCATAGTTACAGACAGTTCAAATATACAAGTGCAAACGGACATATAAAGGGGCGGAATTACAAGAAAATCTGAGTTTTACAGGTCATTTGTCTACACAATTTGCCTATACGCATAATGATTTTGAACAAGAGTTAAGTGTGAAAAATATGATTCGGATACCTACAACGCTGAATAATCAGGTTTCAGTATGTTGTCAATTCAGCAATGAAAACCTGTTAAACGAGCTACATTTGCGTGTTGGGGGCGTTATGTGGGTAGCACCAATGAGGAACAGTATTATCCAGAATATAAAGTTGATTCATATACTTTGATGGATGCTATTGCGAGTAAATTGTTAAATGGGCAATTAGATATTCAAGTCAATATGACTAATTTAACCAATGAAAAACATTTAAGTACTTGTTCTTTCTATTGTTACTCAGGTACAGAAAGAGCCGTAGATTTATGTGTAAGCTATAAATGCTCATTTGAAATATTTTTAGTGATTAAGCCAAGGGGCATTTGAGAATGCCCTTTGGTTTTTTTAGATTAATTATAAAATGGCTTTTAACCGCGCGATTACTTGCTCACATTGTGCAAGGTCCGCAACTAGAGCGAGACGGACATGGTTTTCACCAGGGTTACCCGTCGCGGTATCACGCGATAAATAGCGACCTGGGAGGACTTTTACGTGGGCCTTTTCCATCAGCATTTTGGCAAATGATTCATCATTATCCACTTTAAGCCAATAATAAAAGCCCGCATCAGGTTTCTGAAGGGGTAAAAGATGTCCCAATTCATTTTGAAATAAATCAAACTTGGCACGGTACTGCACGCGATTTTCTTCTACGTGTGCTTCATCATCCCATGCTGCAATAGAGGCCAACTGATGTTGAACAGGCATTGCTGCACCGTGATAAGTACGATATTGCAAATATGGTTTTAATAAGGCTGCATCACCCGCAACAAAACCAGAACGCATACCCGGTAAGTTTGAACGTTTTGATAATGAATGGAACACGACACAGTTTTTGTAGTCATCGCGTCCAATTTCAGCACAAACTTCTAAAAGTCCTGTTGGGGCTTGATCAAACCAAAGCTCTGAATAGCATTCATCTGATGCAATCACAAAACCGTATTGATCGGATAGCGCAATTAGCTTTTTAAATTGTTCTTTAGACAGTACCGCGCCTGTTGGGTTGCCCGGTGTACAAACAAACAAGAGTGCTGTTTTTTCCCAGACTTCAGCAGGTACAGCATCAAAATCACCTAAATAGCCATTTTCTTCAGTACAATTGATGAAGTAAGGCTCTGCACCTGCGAGTAGAGTTGCCCCTTCATAAATTTGATAGAAGGGGTTTGGCATAACTACATAGGGTTTTTCGTCACGATTAATCAGCGCTTGTACGAATGAAAAAATCGCTTCACGTGTACCTGAAACAGGCAAAATTTCCTGTTCAGGGTTAATCTGATTGAGATGAAAACGTCGCGTTAACCAGTTGGCAATACTGAGGCGTAATTCAGGTAAACCTTTACTGTTTGGGTAGGTCGATAGATGTTGGAAATTATCAATAATCGCCTGTTTCACAAACTCTGGTGCAGGATGCTTTGGTTCTCCAATTGACAGGGGAATCAAAGGTAAATCTGCGGGTTGTACATCCTTAAAAAGCTTATTTAACTTTTCAAATGGATAAGGATGTAATAGGGATAAACTAGAGTTCATGAAACGGATACCCGAACGTTAAAAATTAATGTTGACCACAGACCTGATTAGAGGCTTCATCCAATGCGAGCTTCAGTTGATTGGCAAATAATACCGTTTCTTCTTCCGTCATTGGTGAGCCATCTTTTTTGGTCACAAAGAAGATATCTTCGGCGCGTTCGCCTAAAGTGGCAATTTTAGCAGAATGAATGTCTAAACCTTGCATCATAAACAGACCACCAATTTTCGCAAGTAATCCTGGATGGTCAAGTGTAGAAATTTCAACCATATTTTGCTGTAACGCTTCATTCAAGGTTACATCTACAGTATTTTCAATATCAAAATGGCGAAGTTGGCGTGGAATACGGCGCTGCATTAATCCAGGATATTTATCGGATTGGCTGAGTGCTGAGGTGAGCGAGTGAATAACCGTAGCCTCACGTTCAGGATCAGTTAATAAGGTGCCGAAACGGTCTAGAACCAAATAGGTATCCAAACTAAATGCTGTAGTCGCAGTAATAATTCGCGCATCTTGAACATCCAGATTCATTCGATCTAAAATGGCTACAGTGGTTGCGAATAAGTTGGGTTGATCGCGCGTATAAATAAAGATCTGCACCGCATCTTGTGCTGATTTACGATGTGCTCGCATTAATACCAGAGGCGCTGGATTTTCACCGTGTTCTAATATTGCGCGGGTATGCCAAGCAATTTCATCAGCCGATTCTTTAATGAAATATTCATCGCCGAGTTCTTGCCAGACTTTTTCTACATCAGTCAAAGAGAAATCGTTCACTAACATTTCACTGGCTGCAAATTTGGTGTCTTCAATCAGCATTTGATAGTCGACAGGACGACCAAGACCGGTACGAATAATGTCGCGAGCATGCGTGTAGAGTTGGCGCATGAGTGATGCGCGCCATGAGTTCCAAAGTTTTGGGTTAGTCGCATTAATATCGGCAACAGTGAGGGTATAGAGGTAATCTAAATGCTCCATATCCCCCAGTTTTTCTGCGAAATCTTTCACCACATCGGGGTCAGAAATATCTTTTTTCTGTGCCGTCAGTGACATGAGCAGATGATTGTGAATTAGCCACGCCACCAGTTTACATTCGCGCTCAGTAAATCCGTGTACCCGACAGAATTCAATCGCATCTTCTGCACCGAGTTCACTGTGGTCACCGCCACGTCCTTTGGCTATGTCATGGAATAGGGCAGCTAAGAATACGATGTCACGTCGCGCTAAACGTTGGAATACTGAACTGACGACAGGGAAATCTTTGGCAAATTCAGGTTCTTTAAAGCGATTTAAGTTACGCAATAACAAGAGAGTGTGTGCATCGACCGTATAAATATGGAACAAATCATATTGCATGAGTCCCATAATTTGTCCGAAAGCAGGAATATAATTGCCTAAAACGCCGTAACGCTTCATTGCGACCATGGTGTCATATAAGCGGTAAGGCGAACGAATAATTGCCATGAACAAGGCTTGGTGTTCAGGATTATCCCGATAAGCCTGATCAATGCGTTTAGCGGCTAAAATCAATAAACGTAATGTACGCGCACGAATACCTTCAATTTCTGGACGGTTCGCGAGTAAATAGAATAATTCTAAAATTGCGCTAGGCTTTTCAGCAAAAATTTTATGGTGTTGAACTGCTAACTTACCATCGACCAGTTTGAAATTATCATTAATTTCCACAATTTGACGTTCATATTGTGGCAGTCGAGGGGTAATGACGGATTCACTAAAATACGCCAACAACATTTCATTTAGGGTCGAAACTTGTTGTGCAGTACGGTAGTACCGTTTCATGAATTGTTCAATGGGGTAGTTAGGGGACTTATCTTCTTCACGTACATAACCAAACATGCCAGCAATGTCACGCTGATAGTCAAATAATAAACGGTTCTCGTCACGTTTGGTTAGGCGGTGTAAATGATGGCGAATTTCCCATAAGAAACTTTCGGCTTCTTCCAAGACACCGAGTTCAAACTCAGAAATAAAGCCCAAATGGACCAAGTCATAAATACGGTTGACTCGGAAGTGGCGTTTAGCAATCCAGCCAATCTGGTTAATATCCCGGATACCGCCCGGAGCGTTTTTAATGTCGGGTTCTAAGTTACTTTCAGTATTGTTGTGCTGTGCGTAACGGCGGTGTTGCTCTTCCATTTTTGCATCATAGAAAGTTTTATCGGTCCAAGTTTGTGAAACGATACGACGAGGCCAACGTGCGAGATGTTCATAGCCGATAATTAGACGTGCTTCAATGAGGGTGGTGGCAACAGTGAGATCATTGGTGGCTTCTTCGACACATTGGCGAATGCTGCGCACACTGATGCCAGGTTTAAAATTCCCTACATCCCAAAGTGAAGAAATAAAAGTGGAAATCAGTTTCTCTTGATCTGCGGTAATTTCATCTTCCGACAAAATCATAATGTCGACATCTGAATATGGCAGCATTTCATGGCGACCGTAGCCCCCGACCGCAAACAGACCGAGATTGGTTTGATCTAATTCAGCATGTTGCCAGAGAAATTGCAGCGCTTCATCAATCAGATTAGAGCGCGCTAAAATGATTTCACGAATGGGCTGTCCATGTTCAAAACTTTCCTGTAATTGCTTTTCTACATCGGTACGCCATTGGTTAATCGCTTGAATATCATGGTTACTTTTGACGTAATTCAACAATGGTGAAGTATTGATCATGAACAGTGGTCCGTAATATGTATAAGTTAGTTCTGATTCACAATGACTTGATCCGCAGCGTGTTGTGCCAGTTCACGTGCTTGATCGGTAGTTTCCGCACGTGCAGTAGCAACACCCATACGGCGGCGTTTAAAACCTTCAGGTTTTCCGAACAGACGTAAATCAGTATTTGGATTTGCCAAAGCAAGATTTAAGCCAGAGAAGGAAAGATTGGTATCATCTACACCTGCATAAATGACAGCACTTGCAGCAACACTGTGGCGAGTGGTATTGACAGGCAAGCCTAAAATGGCGCGCGCATGCAATTCGAATTCGCTTTGATATTGGGAAGCTAAAGTCACAAGGCCTGTATCGTGTGGACGAGGTGAAACCTCACTAAACCACACTTTGTCACCTTTGACAAACAATTCCACACCAAAAATACCGCAACCTCCTAAGGCTGTAGTGACTTTGTGAGAAATTCGTTTAGCTTCTTCCAAAGCCACTGCTGTCATGGGTTGTGGCTGCCAGCTTTCTACATAATCACCAGAATCTTGACGATGACCAATTGGGTCGCAGTATTGGGTTTCAATTTCACCTGTTTCAGCATTTTTCGCGCGAACAGTGAGTAAGGTAATTTCAAAATCAAAATCAATTTGAGATTCAACAATCACTTTACCTTGATTGACGCGACCACCTGTTTGCGCATATTCCCAAGCCGCATCGACTTCGGCAAAGCTTTTTACGCGTGATTGACCTTTGCCCGAAGAGGACATTACAGGTTTCACAAAGTTTGGATAACCAATGTCATCGCAAGCAGCACGGAAAGATTCAAGAGAATCGGCAAAACGGTAAGCAGAGGTGGGTAAGCCGAGTTCTTCCGCAGCTAAACGACGGATACCTTCACGGTTCATGGTGAGGTTCACGGCTTTTGCAGAAGGAATGATTGTTGCGGGTTGTCTTTCTTCAATTTCAACCAGAACTTCAGTAGCAATCGCTTCAATTTCAGGAACAATAAGATGAGGCTTTACTTTGGCAATCAGTTGTTTTAATTCTTCAGGATTTGCCATATTCAAGGTGTATTGATAATGCGCAACTTGCATGGCAGGAGCATGGTCGTATCGGTCAGCAGCGTGTACTTCGACACCTAAACGTTGCAGTGAAATCACCACTTCTTTTCCGAGTTCACCAGACCCTAATAGTAGAACTTTAAATGCAGAAGATTGAAGGGGAGTACCAATAGTCACGCTCATGTGATTCATCCTTGCGTAAATGGGGTTTTAGCATAGCAGAACTCAGGGCCGTGTTCAGGTCGCTTTCACATAAAATAATCAGATTGTCGAACAATTTTTTGAGCAATTTATTCTGACAGGATCATTTATGGTTTTCATAAAAATTCTTTTAACTTTCGTAAAGTAAGTTTATTTCATATTTTTAGTTAATCACCTGAAAATTGCTCTCAAGTGATTAATTGTGTTGTGAATCATTCGTTCAAAATAAATTAAAAATGAAAAGGGATGTAGGTATAAACCAGACCATAGGTTAAAGCAGCAGTTAAAGTTGCGGGTACAATTTTCTTAAACTTAAAATATAAACCTGTAAGTACCAAGAACCCAATGAGCATTGCCAAACTTTTATTGGGTGTTTCTAACAGTGGAGGAAGAGTCGCAACGACCAACATGGAGCTAATAGCAGAAATACCAATTGAGCCCAAGGCGATTTTTAACCACAATGCACCACGCTTTTGTGAATTTTGCTGAAATTTCTGAATGACAAAAAATGGACCAAAACGTGAGACAAAATTGGCAATACCGACCACAACTCCCACCAATATAATTTCAAGATTCATGTGGTGCTCCTGTGTGCTCGGCATCATGTTGTTTGAGGATGTAGTGCTTAAATAAACCTGCAAATATACCTGATGAAATACCAATAAAAATTGCCGCAGAGAGATCAATGAAATAACAGGCAATCGCAGACACTAAAATGGTCACGCTCACCACAAAAATATGTTTCTTCTCAAAGGCAGCCAGCAAGAAACTGAGGAATAACGCGGGCAACAAGAAATCCAGTGCAGCCTGTAAAAACTGGGGTAAATGAGTTACCTGATCGGCAAATAGCCCACCCAAAAAGGAGCCTGTCGCCCAAGACAACCAGCTAAATAAACTGAGTCCTAACATCCATGATTCAGACCATTCTTGGCGTCTTTGAGAGAGTTTGATCATGCCTGAAGCAAAGACTTCATCAGTCAGTCCCCACGCCCAAATCGCGGTTTTTTTTAGGTTTAATCGGTCTTGAATTAGGTTTTGTAAGGCTGGACCGTACAGTAAATGACGAATATCCAAGGCAATGACCGTCAGTGCCGTCATCCAAATAGACGTCCCACTGCCTAAAAGTGCAACCACCAAAAATTGGCTAGCACCCGCGTACATGGTACAAGAGAGAAATAAGGCTTCCCAAGCACTAAAGCCAAACTGTGTTGCTGAAACCCCAAATGCAAAAGATACAGGTAAATAAGTAAAGATAATTGCTTGGCTATCTTTGGCACCTTGCCAAAAGCCCGCCGTTTGCGTGGGTGTTAATTTGTGTTGTGACACGACACACCTTGTTAGAGTTAAACGATAGGTCAAATAAGATTGTGTATTGTAGCCGAATTTACTAGCATAGTGCTTACTCGATTGTTGCGGTGATTCCCTAAATGCGAATACTTAGAGCGCCTGTGCTTGTTGTTTCTGTAATAAGTAGTGCTTTGTTTTTACAAGGTTGTGGTCAATCTTCAGATCATGCTGAAAAGAAAGCAGAAATTAAAGCTGCGCCTAAATTGACCAATGATGCGACCACTTATGCACATGAAGCATGGCGATTCATGAACGAGGCAGATCCTTATGTATATCGTAAGCAACGGAATTTAATTGAAGAAAAGGTGCGTAAACCTGCACGAAAACTGAGTACAGAATGGCGTATAAACGTCAAAATGACGGACTCGGTCACTGAAGGCAAATATGCGTTGTGTCGAAAAGCATTGACCAGTTTAGATGTTTGGGCGCGTGAAACCATGGAGAACTCAGCGACAGTATCGCAGAAAAAAGCGGATTACGAACGAGACAAAGCACAATGTAAAGATGCACTAGAGCATCCAGAATTAGGCAATACAGACCCGAAGAAAAAGGCATTTAGTTCATAAAATTTGCATGTTTAAAGCTGCATTGTGGTTTATAAAATTACAATGCAGATGCGAAAACAGCCACGACGATAATAGAAAATAACACTGTCTTGATTAATTCAATGCATTATCCTAATGCGATAAAAAGTGTATAATTTACGTGAAAAGTCACATTTATTATCACGAGGTTATCGTTCTATGTTGAAAACATCTATGCTTGCTTTTAGTCTTTTATGCGTATTTAGTTCAACTGTGAATGCTCAGATTGAACAGCCGAAAGTACATGTTGCTTTACATTTTTCTGTTGCACAAGAAGTTGCACCTTGCACCAATGGCTTTGATGAGGTCAATGTCTGTCAATTAACCTCTTAAATTAATGTTGCTTTTTGGTGCCTTTAATATTTAATGCACATTTATGGTGAAAACTTTTGCACCATAAAATGACAGTTGATGTTGATGAACTCAACTCTGTCGAGTATGTGCCAAGCGATGTAATTGCTCTTGATCTATAATTTCAATTTTTTTAAATGCCAGATTTAACACACCAAGTTTTTCTAAAGCCTGCAATTCCTGATTCACCGTTTGCCGTGAGCAAGTTAGCATCTGCGCAAGTTGTTCTTGACTGAGTTGAATGACATTTTTTTCAATCAGGACATGATTGCCATAGCCTTGTAAAATCAGCATTAATCGTAGAGCAAGCCGTTGCCTGATGGTCTGAGTTTGAATTGAAATTAGCTCTAAAAAGGCAATACGTAATTTCTGGCTGGTGAGTTGAGCAATATGAAACCAGAACTGAGGCTGGGTGGTGAGTAAAGTGTGAATGGCAACACTGGGAATCTGTAAAATTCGTGTTTTTTGAATCGCAATGGCATCGTGGGAGCGCGGTTGCTGATCAATTAAAGAGATTTCACCGAACCACATGATGGGTTCTGCAATTGCAGCAATAGATTCTGTACCTTCAATATCGACATAACCTAAGCGTACTGCACCATCGAGCACCGCATAGATTCCATCAAAAGCATTTCCAGAATAAAAAATAGCTTGTTCTTTCTGATAATGCTGTATAAGCGCATGTTCCTGAATAAACTGCTGAAAAGGAACTGGTAGCTCAGAATACCAACGGTTATTGGCAAGATGTTGAAGATCATCCATTTGCAGTGTCATAGACATCCTTATATTTTGAATTGTCGGCTAGGTGACAACTATAAAAATGATTTTTTTATATAGTGAGTTGATGCATCTTACAAGGACGATCCCAATGAGTAAATTAGAACAACTTTTAAGCCAGTATGCGGCTTATCATCTTGATCATAAAAATATTTTAACGCACTTTGTCGGGATTCCGCTGATTGTGTTTTCCATTATGTGTTTGACTGCACGGGCAGGGTTTCACTTTTCAGGATTTGAAATCACCTTAGCATTGGTCTTGATTATAGTGAGTTGTGCGTATTATTTGAAATTAGATCTCTGGTTTGGCTGTATCATGTTATTGCTATTTTCTGCGGTCTATCCTTTGGCATTAAAGATTGCTGGTTTAGGTTTTGCGGTGTGGTTAATGCTGAGCATTGGTATTTTTGTGGTGGGCTGGGTATTTCAGTTTGTTGGGCATTTTTATGAAAAGAAAAAACCTGCCTTTGTCGATGATTTAATTGGTTTGATTATTGGCCCTTTATTTGTATTAGCCGAAGCGATATTTATGATGGGCTTTAGAAAAGAATTGCAACAACACATTCTTGAACAAGCCAGAAAACAAAGAGCTGCAATGGATGCAAAAACTGTGAATGTTACGACATCTTAATATTATTTAAATCTTTATATATTTTAATCCAATGCTCTGCGATATGGAGCATTGGATACAGTTTCTCAAAAGTTAAAATATATATAGGGATGTAGCCACTTTATAAATGCAAAGTAATGCACCACTTAGCAAAATAAGAACGCCCAATATAAAGCGTAGTTGATGAAGTGCTGTCATAGGTAGGTCAGTGGCTGCGTACATATTACTGAATTGCCTGTTCATAACGACGGTTGACTTCCTGCCAGTCGACAACATTAAAAAATGCGGCAATATATTCAGGACGACGGTTTTGATATTGAAGATAATAAGCATGTTCCCACACATCGAGTGCTAAAACGGGCGTGTGACCTTGCATGAGTGGCGAGTCCTGATTGGCACTGCTCTCTACCAATAATTTTTGATCTGGGGTAACTGTTAACCAAGCCCATCCACTACCAAAGCGGGTAAGTGCCGCTTTGGTAAAAGCCTCTTTAAATTTGTCAAATCCACCCAGCTCAGTCTCTATTGCTACCGCAATTTTACCTATAGGTTTTCCACCGCCTTGAGGACTCATAACAGTCCAGAATAAGCTGTGATTGGCATGTCCACCTGCGTTGTTAATGACATTGTTTTTGAGTTCTGTTGGAACATCATTTACCTGAGTGACTAATTGCTCCACAGTTAAGTTTTCCCACGGTGTCCCTTCAATGCCTGCATTAATATTATTGATGTAAGTCTGATGATGCTTACTATGATGAATCTGCATGGTTTTCGCATCAATATGCGGTTCGAGTGCATCATAGGCATAAGGTAAATGGGGAAGGGTATAAGCCATAGCATCATCCTTTCAATCTAAGTTTTTAGTTATGAATAGGAGTGTAGGCGATGTTGGATTTAATGTAAATATAATGATAATTATTATCATTATATTTATCATATGTTGGGTGCATTATCTATGTCCAGTTTGATTCTGTTCTAATGGAGGATGGATCAAGAGGTGGGTAAAAAGCAGAAGATTAAAGCATAGGACATAATGCCCTTATGTAGATGGTGCAAAAAATACACTAATGAAGGCGTTCTTGTTGAATATCAGCAATAAAAAAGCCAGTGTAATCACTGGCTTTTTAAAACATCTAAGTTAATTAGACGTTGAAACGGAAGTGTAAAACGTCGCCATCTTGTACCACGTAAGTTTTACCTTCTAAACGCCATTTACCAGCTTCTTTGGCACCCGCTTCGCCGTTGTATTGAATGAAGTCATCATAAGCAATACATTCAGCACGGATAAAGCCTTTTTCGAAGTCAGTGTGAATCACACCCGCAGCTTGTGGTGCAGTTGCACCAACTTTTACAGTCCAAGCACGAACTTCTTGTACGCCTGCCGTGAAGTAAGTTTGTAAGCCAAGTAATGCATAACCCGCGCGGATCACCACGTTAAGACCAGGTTCTTCCATACCCAGAGCTTCAAGGAATTCAGCACGGTCTTCATCTTCAAGTAATGAAATTTCGGCTTCGATTTGGTTGCACAGTGGAACTACAATCGCATTTTCTTCAGCAGCAAGTTTTTTAACTGCTTCTAAATGTGGGTTGTTTTCGAAACCATCTTCAGCCACGTTGGCGATGTACATGGTTGGTTTTAAAGTCATTAAACCAAAACCACGCACCAATTTACGCTCATCGTCATCAAGCGTAGCAGCACGAGCTGGTTTGCCTTCATCTAATAAAGGTAGAATTTTGTCTAGAACTGCTTTCGTTGCAATGGCTTCTTTGTCGCCACTTTTCGCTGATTTTGCTAAACGTGTAACGGCTTTGGTTACAGTTTCTAAGTCAGCAAGTGCAAGTTCAGTATTGATGGTAGCAATATCATCTAAGGGGTCAATTTTACCATTCACGTGAATGACGTTTTCATCTTCAAAACAACGAACAACGTGTGCAATGGCATCAGTTTCACGAATGTTGGCAAGGAATTGGTTACCAAGACCTTCACCTTTAGATGCGCCTGCAACCAAACCCGCGATATCTACAAATTCCATCGTGGTTGGAATCACACGTTGTGGTTTTACGATTGCAGTTAATTTGTCTAAACGTAAATCTGGAACAGGAACAATCCCTGTGTTTGGTTCAATGGTACAGAACGGGAAGTTTTCTGCCGCAATTGCTGCTTTAGTTAACGCATTGAAAAGGGTAGATTTACCAACGTTCGGCAAGCCGACAATACCGCAATTAAAACCCATGAAATGACTCACAACGTATTATTTAAAAATTGGCGCTGATTTTACATGAAAGCCATGACAAAGTCAGGTCATGGCTCGTATCTTTCTTTTCGACACCTTCAAGTGCATGATTGTTAAACTTTTCGTTTGTCTAGTTGTTGTGCAAGTGCATCTCCTGTTGCTTGTATCAACATAACCAGAACTACTAAAACTACAATGACCGCGAGCATGATTTGCATATCGAAACGTTGATAACCATAACGGTAGGCAATATCACCTAATCCACCTGCACCAATGGCACCTGCAATCGCTGAAGAATTAATCATGGTGACAATGGTGACGGTAAAGCCTGCCACAATTCCAGGTAATGCTTCAGGCAGTAATACATGCCAAATAATTTGTTTACGATTACAACCAATGGCTTGTGCGGCTTCAATTAAGCCCTGATCGACTTCACGTAGACTGACTTCGGCAATCCGTGCAAAAAATGGCGTTGCAGCTAAGGTCAGAGGCACAACGGCAGCCCAAACGCCGTAACTGGTGCCGACAATAAAGCGTGTTAAAGGAATCAAGGCTACCATTAAAATGAGAAAAGGCACTGAACGGGTGATATTCACCACCCAGCCCAAAGCTTGGTTAATCGGTTTTGAGGGATAAATGCCGTGTTCACTGGTATTCACCAGTATGACTGCCATAGGTAAGCCAATCAGGAAAGCTAAAATCGCCGATACACCGACCATAATCAGCGTATCAACAGTTCCTGTGAGCAAAAGGTCAATGAGTTGGTCGTGCATAGCCCAATACCTCAATTTTGGCAAACTGGTGTTGCAGTTGTTGTTTAAGCTGATTGAGATCCAGATCATGGTGTGGCACAGCCACCACGAATTTTCCAATCAAATGTTCCTGAATCGAATCAATATGACTTTGATACAAATGAACAGGGCGATTGATTGCCGAGAATATCGAATTTAGATCGGGTGCATGTTGCAGGGGCGAGGCATAGCTTAATCGCAAAATCACATGACTTGATTCTGCTATAGGTTGCTCGTGTAACTGAAATGGCAAATCCAATTGTTCTAAATTGAGCAACTCTTGGGTAATTTGCTGCTGAGGATTGGAAAATACCGACCAGACTTGTCCAGACTCCACAATTTCCCCGTGTTCAATCACCACCACTTGATCGCAAATTTCACGGATCACTTGCATTTCATGAGTAATCAGGACAATGGTAATACCGAGGGTTTGATTGATTTCTTTGAGCAGCGATAACACCACTGAGGTACTTTCTGGATCAAGTGCCGAAGTTGCTTCATCACATAACAATATTTCAGGATGATGTACCAACGCTCGGGCAATGCCGACCCGTTGTTTTTGCCCACCTGAGAGTTGGGCAGGATAGTGTTGCGCTTTATTGCTTAAGCCAACCAGTTCTAGCACTTCGCTGACGCGTTGCTCAATTTCAGCAGCGCTGTAATGGGCAATTTTAAGCGGTAGCGCGACATTGTCCCACACAGTTTTGGCAGACATTAAATTGAAGTGCTGAAAGATCATACCAATGCGTTGACGTAATTGGATGAGTTCTGCATGATTGAGTTCCGCCAAATTCTGTTGGTGGATGTGAATGCTGCCTTCATTGACTTTTTCTAGGCCATTGAGTGTACGCAATAGGGAAGATTTCCCCGCACCACTTTTACCAATAATGCCGAAAATCTTACCTTCAGGAATATCCAAATCGATATTTTTTAGTGCATGGACGTGTTGATTTTGTACTGCATAATATTTGTTCAAATTACGGATTTTGATGTGTGGAAGGGAAAAATCCACATGAGAACCAAAACTCACCATTTTCTTTCTCCTTATTTCCAGCCTTCAAACCACATTTTGCTGCCAAAATCTCGGTCTAAAATCTCTTGAACTTTTTTAGAGTTTTGGAAAGCTTTAACGAAAGTGGCTAATTTTTGATTGTGATCGCTATAGTCTTTACGTGTGACGAACAAAATTGCGTATTTCTTATCGATAGGGTCGAGAAACAGAGCGCTATGCGGATCGGTTACTTTCGCCATTTTTAAGTAATGCGGAAAACCAAAGATGAGGTCGGCATCGTTATATGCATGTGCAGTTTGTGGCCCTTCAACTTCAATAAATTGCAGTTGTTTTGGATTTTGAACGATGTCCTGCACAGTCGAAAGTTCGTTATTGATATCTTTCAATTGAATTAAACCTGCGCGGTGCAGCAAAATCAGCGCGCGGGCAGAGTTCACAGGATCATTCGGAATGACCACGCGGGCTTTGTTTGGGAGTTCCTGTAAAGACTTATATTTCTTTGAATATAGTCCAACATGGCTACCTGTACCCGTGGCAAAGGCATGTAAGTCATATTGAGTTTCACGAATTGCATTGCGTAAAAAGACGCTTTGCTGGAAAAAGTTGGCATCAATATCGCCGTTTTGTACTGCGACATTTGGTGCATGCCAGTCGGAAAATTCGACCAGTTTGACCTGAATCCCTTGTTTTTTCACTTCATCAGCGACGCTTTGCAGCAGTTCGGCATAGGGTGGGCTAATGCCAATGGTGAGAACATCTTGTTGGGCTTGGCTTTTGCCGTAACGGTAAACCGCTACAGCAGCAATCAAGATCACCACAGTCAATCCAATCAACCATGTTTTACGATTTTTAGAAATAGAAACTGAATTTGTCATCGCTCAATCTCACTTCCAGCCCGGGAACCAAAGTTTTGAGCCAATTTCATCATTCAAAGTTTGTTTAACTTTGGCAGACGTTTGATAAATTTTGATAAATTTTTCTAATTGTGCGGCTTTCTCTGGGTGTTGCTGTTGGTAGTCATCGCGCACCACAAATAAAATGGAATAACGGGTATTGGTATTGTCATCTAAAATCAGCGCATCATTCGGGTCAATGGTTTTGGCAAGACGTAGATAATGTGGGTAGCTGAAAACTAAGTCGGCATCATCCACTGCACGTGCCGTTTGCGGACCTTCAACTTCAATAAATTGCAGCTTTTTAGGATTGGCAGCAATGTCTTGTAAGTTAGATAAATGATTCTCTGGATTTTTTAAAGTAATCAGTTTGGCTTGTTGTAACAGCAACAATGCACGACCTTGATTCACAGGATCATTTGGAATGACCACGCGGGCTTGATCTGGTAGTTCATCCAGTGAATGATATTTCTTGGAGTATAGGCCGACATGAGTTGTGACGCCTTTATCCAATGCTTTCAGTTTGAATTGAGTTTCTTTGATGGCATTGTCCAAGAAGGGTTGATGCTGGAAATAATTGGCATCAATATCACCATGATTCAAAGTAATATTCGGCGTATTCCAGTCGGAAAATTCCACCAGTTTGACATTGATCCCTTGTTGTTTCGCCTCTTCGACGGCAACCTTTAATGGGTTAGCAAAGGGTGGGCTAATACCAATGACCAATTCAGTATTACTGGTCTTTTTATGGTAGCTCCATGCCACAAGTCCGATCACCAGTGCAGCGACAAGTACCCCTAAAAAGGTAAATTTATTTTTTGCAGTTAAAGCCATGTTATCTCTCGTATTTTTAAATTTACAGCAGTTAAGCTGTCTGTTTTTCTGAATGTGTGGTTAAGTCTGGAGCCGAATTTGAGCTTAAACATCGGAACTGCTGTACAGGATGATGGTTGGCAAGATGGTCGCCTTGTTGAAACAGTTTGTGTCTTAAACTGCCTTCGCTGTAGCTTGTTTTGTAGCGCCCACGTTGTTGTAATTCAGGAATGACATAACGAATAAAGTCTTGATGTGATTCTGGGGCAACCGTGCGGGTCAGATTAAAACCATCAATGCCTGTTTCATCGATCCACTGAATCAGTTGTTCTGCCACAGCCGCACCACTTCCAATAATGAGTGGATAACGTCCACCCAAGACATGCTGTGCTTTTAAGTCATTGCGTGTAATGGTTTGTTCTTTAAACTTTTGATTGACCGAGGCAATGCTATTGGTTTTTTGATAAGGAATCGCTTCATCATCAGCAAATTTGGATAAATCGATACCGACTGAACTGGAGTAATGTGCTAAACCCGCTTCAGGGCTGGCATAACGGATATATTCAGCCAATTTTTCTTGAGCCAGAGCATCCGTTTCTGCGGTCACAACCGTAATGCCTACAAAAATTTTTACCGTATTGGCATCTCGACCTTGAGCAACCGCGAGGGCACGAATTTTATCCACTTGTTGTTTGATTTTTTCAGGTCGATCTCCACCAATAAAAATACCTTCTGCATGTTGAGTCGCAAATGCTAAACCACGCGGAGAAGCCCCAGCCTGATATAAAACAGGGGTGCGTTGTGGTGAGGGAGAGACTTGAAACACCCCCTGACTTTGATAAAACTGTCCCTGATGCTGAATGGCATGTACTTTAGCGGGATCGGTAAAAATACGCTGTGCTTTATTTTTCAGTACCGCGTCATTTTCCCAAGAGCCTTCCCAAAACTTATAGCAAAGCTCAAGAAATTCTTCGGCTTGGGCATAACGCAGGTCATGTTCTTTTAGGCCTTTTTGTCCCACCAATCGTTCTGCGCTATCCAAATAGCCAGTCACAATATTCCAACCGATACGACCTTGGGTTAAATGGTCTAAACTTGCAAAACGACGGGCAAATTGATATGGATTTTCATAGCTTAAATTAACCGTAACACCAAAACCCAAATGTTGCGTTGTAGCAGCCATAGCTGAAACCAAGGTACTTGGATCATGACTAGGCAACTGAATCGATTCTTTCAGGGTTAAATCAATGCCATTCTGATAGACATCATAAACACCCGTAATGTCGGCAATAAATAGGCCGTCAAATAAGCCTTTTTCTAGTGTTTGTGCCAATTCAGTCCAATAACTGAGTTCATTGAAACGGTGCGATTGATCTCGCGGATGTGTCCATAAACCATGATTGATATGTCCAACCGAATTCATATCAAAAGCATTTAAAATAATCTTTTTCGGCGTTTGTTGTGTCATTACAAAGTCCCCCGACGAGGAGGGCGAATGCCATTGAGGGTGAAATTGGCAATGAAGTAATACTTCCAGCGCGCCGCATCGTGCAGGGTATGTACGCGGGCGTTACGCCAAAAACGGTCTAAACCATCTGCACGCTGGCTACCTCGGCTACCAGCCAGTTCAATCAGTTTGGACGATGCTTTAAGTGCTGTTTCACTGCTATGCGCACGTACTTTGGCAACATCTAAAGAGGCTTGAGTAATGTTATTTTCGGTGGGTTGCGGTTTGGCGGCATCGATAGAGCGAGCGGCTTGTTTTAATAACACTTCGCTAGCGCGAACATCTGCCACGACACGACCTAATTCTAATAAGGTGAGTGGGTCTTGGGTTGCAGCATCGACACCTGAATCAATCCAAGGACGGGCTTGACGAACGCGAATCAAGGTTTCTTCAAAAGCAGCACGGGCGATGCCTGTTTCAATCGCCGCATGCATAATTTGGGCAAAAGGTCCAACCAAGGTGGGCTGTTGAAAGGCTTGATCGAAAGGAATCACATCTTCTGTAGCAACAAAGACTTGGTGGAATTTGACCGTACCACTGCCTGTAGTGCGTTGTCCAAATCCCGACCAATCATCAATCAGCTCTAAGCCTTCACTGTTACGCGGAATAAAGGCCAAAAATTCACGGTCATGTTCATCTTTGACCAAGGTTGGAATACGATGTGCAAATAAACTACCCGTGCAATAGAATTTTTCACCATTGACGATAAAACCATTCGCTGTCGGAGAAATTGCGGTTTGCTTTTGTGCAGCATTCTTGGTTTTAAATTCTGCAAGGGCATTACCAAAGCGCGCACCTTGCAATACTTCCTGATACAGTTTTTGTTTTTGTTGCTCAGTACCTGTATTTCGCAGCACTTCAAGCGCGTAGAAATGGTTTTGTGGGATCTGCCCGATTGAACCATCCACACCACTCATGAGGGCAATAATCTGCGCCACGGTATAGCTTGAAACTTCAGCGCCCCCATATTGTTTAGGCACCGTAATGGCCCAAAGTCCAGACTGGCTATAAGCCTCAATTTCATCAAAAGGCAAAATGCGCTCAGCATCGCGCAGAATCGCATTGTGCTTGAATTGTTCTGCCAAGGTATGCGCAATTTCTAAGGCTTCGGCATCGGATTGAATAATATGGGCAGGGGTAAGTTGCGCTGCCTGTGCAGGGGAAATGCTTTGAAATGACGTCATGTTATTCTCCTTAAATCCATGCATGGCGGGCAGGTAATTGATGATTCAGGTAATAATCACCTAGCGCATGCAGTTTCCAACGCACAGGATCATGTAAGGTGTGTACACGTGCGTTACGCCAGTGCTGATCTAAATTGAATTGACTTAAACTCGAACGACTACCCCCGAGTTCGAGCAGCTTTTCGGAAATATTCAGGGCCGCATCATTGGCATAAATTTTGGCTTCAGCGACGAGAATCGAGGCACGTGCTGCTTGCTCATCGGTTACACTCTCAAGCTGATCTAACTCATCTAAATACTCTGCGGCTTCATCGAGCAGTAAAATAGCGGCTTCAAGTTGAATTTGCAGTTTGCCTACTTCTTGTAAGGTGTAATGCTCAAAGCTGGCTTTTTCCACTTGAGCATCGACAATGGGACGCGCTTTTTTGACGGTTGCCAGCGTATCTTCAAAGGCAGCCTCAGCAATGCCGACATCAATCGCGACTTGTAAAAGTTGTGAATAAGCCCCGCGATAGGTTGGTGCTGCTGTTAAGAGGCGTTCATCAAAGATCAGGAAAGGATCAATTTCCACATGGTTCAGACGGACTGAGCCACTCGATGTGGTACGTTGTCCAAAACCATCCCAATCATCAATGACCTCAATGCCTTGAGCTTCACGATCTACAATGACCAGTACCACATGACCTTCAGGATGAATGGCTTTAATGGCTAACCAGTGGGCGAAGCTACTGCCCGTTGAATAGAATTTTTCACCTTGAAGATAGTAGTGACCATTCTCCAAACTTAATGTGGTATTGAGTGTTTTAGAGTCTTTGGTATGGCGCTCAGGGCCACCATTGGCAAGGCGTTTACCTGCTAAAATTTCTTGAAAGATAAACTGTTTTTGCGCTTCGGTGCCCATCAAGTCAATGAGATAGAGCAAGCTAATTTGATTTTGAGGGATTTGCCCGATGCTCGAATCGGCTTTATTCAAAATACGGAATACGCGTGCCAGTGTTTTATTGGACACATAAGCACCGCCATATTGTTTGGGAATTCTTAAACCACCTAAGCCTTTTTGGCTAAATTGTTCAACTTCTGCAAAAGGTAATGCTCGGTTTTGATCGCGAGCATTGCGACCTTCAAGGGCAAAGTCCGCAACTTGGTAAGCGGCATTTATTGCATCCTGATCATTTTCGATGATCTGTATGTTTTTAGAATTGATATAAGCCATGATGACACCTTTGAAACAATGTCAAAACGTTAATCGGTCTGTTATAAAAAATTAACTGACTGATTTCTATGTACTTATGAAAAACAATGTTTAAAACTTAAAGTGGTAAAGTTTGAATAAATTTAGATAAGTTAAATGACTGATTTTAATTAATAATTATAATTTTAAGGTTTTTAGGTTGTTCTAAAAATGGAAGGTTATCTTGTTTAAAGATATTCAAGACAGAAAATTGTATAACCATATAAGGTTAAGACGTATTTATTTTGGGATAAAAAGGACATTGTGTTTCTGGCTTTGACTGACTAAAGTAACAGACTGAAAGCGTTGGTTTTCTGAATAAATCAATGTTCCTCTCATCTTTTGGAGTGTTTATGCGAATTTTATACCAGTTTCCTTTATCTCATTATTGTGAGAAAGCTCGCTGGTTACTCGATTATAAACAACTCGATTTTGTTGCACAGAATTTAATACCAGGTGTACATCGTGCTTTTGCACAACTCAAAACAGGGCAGAATAAACTACCAATTTTACGAGACAATGAGTATTGGGTTGCAGATTCAACCCAAATTGCATTGTATTTAGATCAGACTTATCCAGAACATACTTTATTACGTGCAGATTCACATTTAAGAGAAGTTGCATTAGAAATTAATGCTTTGGCATCAGAGCTTGGCTTACATGTACGCCGTTGGGGCTTGGCGCAAAGTTTATCGGAAAGTGATGAAACTTTAGACATTATGATTGGTGAAAAAGGCTATCTACGCCAATTTGAGAAATTTTCTAAACCCATATTAAAAACACTGGTGTCTAAGAGTTATCAGCTTGATACTGAAAAAGTTGAATATTCTAAGCATCAGATGGAACAACTGATTACTGTATTGAATCAGAAATTATTAGAAAATGATGGGCGTTATTTTGTGGGTGAGCGTTTGGGACTTGCCGATATTTCAGTCTGTTCCATGCTTGCACCTTTATTAGAAATAGCTGGAACCCCTTGGGAGCGTGAAGAAGACTACATTTCGGGCAGTTCTGAAGAGTTTTATGCATTTAAGCATCAACTTTTAGATTTACCTTTGGGACAATATGTACAGCGTATTTATTATACCGAACGCAATGCACGTGTAGACTGGCGCGGCATGTAATCTTTTAAGAACCACTCAAGCAAAAAAAGATAGTTAAATACTACCTAAGAATGACATTTAATTTATATTCAAGGGTATTTATTGCATTGAATTTCTGTAAATCTATGAATTGGTAAAAATAAGTAGCATACGCGACTTTATTTTTAGTGGAATAAACGAAATAATCGTTCTCGGATGTTGAGCACGTATCTTGCATAATTCAAATAACTCATACGTGGTTTTTATTTACACCTTATTATTTCATTTTTGGAGCCAGTGATGGAATTAGACCGCTTTGACAAACAAATTCTGGAAATATTAACCCATGAAGATGTGAATCTGAATGAACTGTCAGAGCGAATTAATCTTTCGGTCAGCTCGGTTCATCGTCGTATTAAACATTTAATTGATACCAATGTCATGACCAATGTACGCCGCGACATTAATTATCAAAAACTCGGCTTTAGCTTACATGTATTACTGCAAGTTTCTTTAAGTAAGCATGATAGCGATACTTTTTCCAAATTTTTAGAAGAATTAGAAAGTATTCCAGAAGTCATTAATGCTTTTTTAGTGACAGGGCAGTCGGCAGATTTTATTGTGGAAGTGATTGCACGTGATATGGAAAATTACAGTCAAATTCTTCTCAATCGAATTGGTAAAATTGAGCATGTGGTTGCATTACATTCGAGTTTCGTCATTAAGGAATATAATGTATTCAACTGCCGCGGTTTATTGAATAAGGTTTAAACTTTCAAAATTTTTAATATCAGTTTAATCACTGATATAAGCAATACCGTATGTATTCATCAATAAAAAAACGCGCTCATAGGCGCGTTTTTTTGTTTTTTGAAAGATTACTCATCTAGCTGAGCTAAAACTTCTTCTGTAAATTCAACGTTGGTATAAACGTTTTGCACATCATCTAAATCTTCAAACATATCAATCATTTTCACGATTTTTTTCGCTTGATCGATATCGGAAATCAATGCTTTCGTTGAAGGGTTCATCACGACTTCAGCATTGTCAGATTTTAAGCCTGCAGCAGTCAACGCATCCTGTACATCACCAAATGATTCAGGTGTAGTAATGACCAGAATTTCGTCTTCAGTCACTTCGATATCTTCCGCACCTGCTTCTAAAGCGACATCCATAATTTTGTCTTCTAAAGAAACATCTTCAAAAGTAATTTCGCCACGCTTAGTAAACAAGAATGCCACTGAACCATTGGTACCTAGGTTGCCATCGGTTTTAGAAAAACAGTGACGAACATCTGGCACAGTACGGTTTAAGTTGTCAGTCATTGTTTCTACAATTACCGCAACACCACCCACGCCATAACCTTCGTAAGTGACCTCTTTTAAATCAGCATTTTCTTCACCGCCAACACCGCGCTGGATTGCACGGTTGATCGTATCACGTGTCATATTTGCGACTAATGCTTTCTCAACGACAGCACGTAAACGTGGGTTAGATGCAACATCACCACCGCCTAAACGTGCGGCTGTAACGATTTCACGAATGAATTTTGTGAATACTTTAGCGCGGCTCGCATCTTGTTTTGCTTTACGATGCTTAGTATTAGCCCACTTGGAATGACCCGCCATGCGAAATATGCTCCTTGTAGATTGGCCTTATGCCAAATCAAATTGAGCAGATTCTACCATAAGCCCTTTTTTTAGAGAAAGGGCTTAAGTTTGAGTTTTTAAACAATTGAACGGTGCTATTTGGGTTCAGGAATAATAATGTCCAATCCCACATTTTCTTTATACAACTTTTGCATAAGTGCTAGGTCGTGATGAAGTTCAGTGGGATAAATTTTGCCAAAAATACCACCTTGCTTGGTTTGTGAGTTGGCATACATCAAAACAATAGGCACATTGGCAGCTTTGGCAATATGCCAAAATCCTGTGCGGATAGGTTTGCGGACTTCACCATCTTTTGCACGAGTTGCCTCTGGTGCAATGACCAAATTAAATTTTTCGTGAGAGGCAAAAAGGTCGACCATTTGTCCTACAATATCTTGATTAGATTTACGGTCAACTGGAATTCCGCCAATAGCTTCTAGCAATGGTTTCAACGGGCCCTTAAACAATTCTTTTTTGATGAGGGTATGAATTTTAATATCGTAAATTTGGAACAAGGCAAGAGATAAAACAGCATCCATCATTGAGGTGTGCTCAAAACCCACAATTACTTGTTTGTTTTCGAGGGTATTGAGTTCTACGTGATATTGCCAGCCCGCAAGTTTAAATGCGGATTCGCCAATCATTTTTTTTAACATAGCGGATCTTAATGTTATGGGGTTAATCAAGCTTGCTAATGTCTGCTTATTTCAAAATAAGGTCAATAGCTGGAATGATGTAATTGCATATATAAAATACAAGTGTATATTTGGTTTTTTGTTTTGTTGTAACGTCTCGGTTATACCAACAAATTGTCATATTTATTCGTTTTATTGATCAACTCATTGAAAAAAAGTCTTAATTTATTGGAAAAATCACTATTCATTGCACTTAAACCATATTAGACTTTTGTCTTAGATGAAATGGAACTTCATTGAATATCTGTCGTTTTACTAAAGCTAGTTTAGGATTGAACAATATGATGTATTTTTCCGCTTTTCTGTTGGTCTTTTTGTTTTTTTTATTGGTCGTGATTTGGTCTTTAATCGAATTCTATTTAGATTTTCGAAAAAATAAATCAGTTAAATCATAATGAATGAGACAATTTACTGTATTTTTTGTTGATCTATTGAGTTTAATTTTTATATACAAAGCATGAGCTTTACGACCAATGCTTTAAGTTGAAAAATAAGAATTCTGTTTAAACTTAAGGGTGAAATAAACGTCAAAGTATGTCGTTTTAAATTCAAGCTTTATATATTTTTCTAATAATTTTTTTATACTCATTTTAATTATTACATTTATAGTTTTATAAAAATGGAACAACTGAATCCATCTGACTTAAAAGCAATTCTTCATTCAAAACGCGCCAATGTCTATTACCTTGAACATGCTCGTGTCATGCAAAAAGATGGTCGGGTGCTTTACCTCACCGAAGCCAAAAATGAAAACCAATACTGGAATATCCCAATTGCCAATACCACAGTGATTTTACTCGGCACAGGTACGTCGATTACTCAGGCAGCGATGCGAATGCTCGCCAGTGCAGGGGTATTGGTTGGTTTTTGTGGTGGAGGTGGAACGCCACTTTTTATGGGCAGTGAAATTGAGTGGATGACACCGCAAAGTGAATACCGACCAACAGAATATATGCAGGGCTGGATGCAATTTTGGTTCGAAGATGACAAGCGTCTAGCGGTGGCAAAACAATTTCAACATGCACGTATCGATTTTATACGGAAAGTTTGGGACAAAGACCGTGATTTAAAAGAATACGGTTTTTATTTGGATGATCGGGATATTCAAACTGCACTGGATGGTTTTGAAAAGAAGATTCCTAACACCACAAAAGTTGGTGATTTGCTTTTGCATGAAGCGGCCATGACCAAACAACTTTATAAAATTGCGGCAACACGCAACAAAATGAGTTTTGAGCGCAATCGTGAACAGGGTGATTTAGCCAATGATTTTCTCAACCACGGCAATTATTTAGCCTATGGATTGGCAGCGACGACACTTTGGGTTTTAGGCATTCCACATGGTTTTGCTGTGATGCATGGCAAAACCCGCCGCGGGGCTTTGGTCTTTGATGTGGCGGATTTAATTAAGGATGCTGTAGTACTTCCTTATGCCTTTATTTGTGCAAAAGAAAAAATGACTGAGCAAGAGTTTCGTCAACAGATACTTCAGAAATTTACGGAGCATAAATGTTTGGATTGGATGTTTGATCAAGTGAAGGAAGCCGCTTTATCTTCTAAAAGTGGAGATGAAGCATGATTGTGACCTTTGTTAGCCAGTGTGAAAAGAAAGCTTTAGCTCGGACGCGCCGTGTATTGGATGCTTTTGCTGACCGTATTGGCGATAACACATGGCAAACGGTCATTACCGAAGATGGTCTAATTGCCGTTAAAAAATTATTACGTAAAACTGTCACGAAAAGCACTGCGGTAAGCTGTCACTGGATTCGGGGCAGACGTAGAAGTGAATTGCTGTGGATTGTGGGAAACCGCAATAAATTTAATGCACAGGGCATTGTGCCTGTAAATACAACAAAGAAAAAATTAGATCAAAATAAATGGGAAAATGATTGGCATTATTTACCTTTAATCAAAGCATTAGTGGCTATTTCTGCTTTATTGCATGACTGGGGCAAAGCAACAGTTTTATTCCAAGAAAAACTACAACCAAAGAGTAAGAATAGTAAAAAGGGTGATCCACTGCGACACGAATGGATTTCATGTTTATTACTTAATGCCTTAGTACAACATTCGGGCAATGTTAAACATGATGAAGCATGGCTGAATTTATTACTTCAACACAGTTGGAGTGAAGATGCATTAAAACAAACCATTACACAAAATTTAGATCAGTCCAAAGCTTTAGATCAACTGCCACCTATGGCGCAACTGGTTGCATGGTTGATTGTTTCCCACCATCGTTTGCCTGACTTAAAAGAAGAAGATCGTCGAAAGGCTTATGCATCTACCCCAAAAGAAACACTTCCAAGTTTATTAAA
Source organism: Acinetobacter sp. AM (assembly GCF_003105055.1). Classification (NCBI taxonomy): domain Bacteria; kingdom Pseudomonadati; phylum Pseudomonadota; class Gammaproteobacteria; order Moraxellales; family Moraxellaceae; genus Acinetobacter; species Acinetobacter sp. AM. Next base: position 48,742 of record NZ_QETG01000025.1, read on the forward strand.
AAGTATTGGTGCAGATTGGGGGTATCAGAATAAATTTGATGAAAATGATTATAAGTCACGTTTAAAACAGTGTTTTGAGTTTGAACAAGGTTTACTCAGTCAATCTACAGAATGGACGAAACAAATCAAAAAATGGTCAGGACGTTTATTACAAGAATTAAGTCATACTGAACAAATATTTGCGGATGGTAGTTGGCGGGTGATTGTGCATCATGCGCGTTTATGTTTGATGCTAGGTGATCATTATTATTCATCTTGTGATGCAGATAAAACGTGGAAAACCAAGCTGACATTAATTGCTAACACGGATCAAAAAACCAAACAGCCAAAACAGTTTTTAGATGAGCATTTGGTCAATGTGAGTAAAAATGCTTTATTGGTGAGTCAATCTTTAAGCCGTTTGGCGGAAGAAATGGAACCTGCTTATGACATTCAAAAATTAAAAAAGAAAAGTCCAGGTGGATTTGAATGGCAAGATCAGGCGGTCAAAGGTATTCAGCAATTTATTCAAAAGAATGAAGGTTCTGAAAAGCAGGGTTGGTTTATTGTCAATATGGCAAGTACAGGCAAAGGTAAAACTATTGCCAATGCCAAAATTATGCAGGCACTTTCACCGAATGCCGATTCATTGCGTTATATCCTTGCCTTAGGTTTAAGGACTTTAACCCTACAAACAGGGGATTCTTATCGTCATGATATTGGTTTGGGCAATGATGAGCTTGCAGTTCTGATTGGTTCTAAAGCGGTTCAGGAGCTGCATCATAAAAACACGCAAAAGAAAGATGAAATAGAAAACGATCTTGGCGAGATTGGTTCTGAATCTTTAGAACAACTATTAGATAATGAACTTGATTATGAGTCGATGCCACAAGCCGATTTTATGAATGCATTATTTCCACAAAATCAGGCAGAACGAAATAAAGCATTTTTATATAAGCCTGTTTTGGCTTGTACCATTGATCATATTATGTCTGCTACCGAAACCAAACGCGGTGGAAAATATATTTTGCCATGTTTAAGGTTGTTGTCTTCAGATTTAGTCATTGATGAAGTGGATGATTTTAATGGGCAAGATTTAATTGCGATTGCTCGATTAGTCCATTTAACAGGAATGTTGGGACGTAAGGTGATGATTTCATCTGCAACCATTCCACCTGCACTGGCAGAAGGATTTTTCAATGCCTATCAGCAAGGTTGGCAACTATATTGTGCTTTTAAAAAGTTAAAAAGCACGGATGTAGTCAGCATGTGGGTCGATGAGTTCAAAGCACAAATACAAACAGTTCCGTTAGCGAATAACCACAATATTGTTTTGGATTATGAAAAGTCACATGAAAAATTTGTACAAATCCGTGCCAAATCTTTATTAGAACAAGTGGTGAAACATAAGGCATATCTGATTGATTGTGCCGATTTAGTGGTAGAAAAAAACACGCAACAATTAGATGAAAGTGTGCAGACAGAATATTTTAGACGTATTCAACAGCATGTAGAAAAATTACATCATGATCATCATACGATTGATGAAAAGACGGGTAAGCACGTTTCCTTTGGGGTGATTCGAGTTGCTAATGTTTCACCTTGTGTCGCATTGACCCAGTATTTATTGAATGCAGAATGGTCGCCTGCTGTGGCTGCTCGTACCATGGCATATCATAGCCGACAAGTCTTATTACTGCGCAGTGAGCAGGAACATCATTTAGATGAAGTGCTAAAACGTAAAGAAAAAATGGGTGAACAGCCCAAAGCATTTTCCAACCCTATGATTCGGCAACATTTAGATACGACCCAAGCAGACAACGTCATTTTTATTTTAGTGGCGACGCCTGTTGAAGAAGTCGGGCGAGATCATGATTTTGATTGGGCAATTGTGGAGCCATCTTCATATCGTTCGATTATTCAATTGACAGGGCGGGTACTTCGGCATCGTAAATTAGAACAGAATATTGAAAAGCCAAATATTGCTTTGCTGCAATATAACTTAAAAGGTTTAAGGAAAGCTGATGTTGCTTTTGAAAAGCCCGGTTTTGAAATTAATTCTGCGAAAGGGAATTTTAAATTAGACAGCAAGAATCTTGCTGAACTTGTAGATATCCAGAATATTGAATTAGGCATTAATGCAATTCCTCGCATACAACGTAATTGTCCATTGCAACCGACTAAAAAATTAGCTGATTTAGAACATGCTGTCATGGCAGATGCTTTAACGGCTTATGCAAAAGTTGGGGCACAACCGTTAAATGGTTGGCTCACGCAAAAATGGTTTTTAACCGCGCTGCCACAACGTTTTAATGCCTTTAGACAAAGTTCACCCAATATTCAACTGTTTGCCGTTTGGAAAAATGACAAGCTTATATTTTGTGAGAAAGATGATTTAGGTGAGTATATTGAGCGGACAGGTTTTTATCATATTTCTTGTGTTGAACTCAATGATTTAGAGAAAGAAAAACTTTGGCTCAATCGAAATTATGGCGACATTTTGTGTCGTATGGCAGTTGAAAAAGATTCAGAAAATGAAGATATTAAGAGTGAAGTAGAAAAATTATCAAAGCGTTACGGAGAAATAATGCTTCCTGAATATGACAGTAACAAAAAGCTGACTTATTCAGAGCAATTGGGTTTAGTGGTTTTGAATAAAGATAAATAATAGGGGGATGAATAGATAATGACAGCAAGTATTGAGGCATTTTTAAATGAACGAAAAGAGCTGTGGCTCAAAGATCGGTTAAAGAAAGCAGAAAATGAAACGGTAATTGCTGAATTACAGCAGCAAGCCAATGAACGGTTTAGTTTACAAGAATGGTTGCCTGATGCGGCTAAGCGAGTCAGTCAACTTTCGATGGTGAGCCATCCAAGTAAATTTAGTCATCCTAGTGCGAAAACATCCAGTGTAATTGTTCAGGCAAAGCATGCAGTTGATGGATATTTACGTAGTGGCAATGTGGATTATCCATTAGATGTTTTTGGTAATGCTGCGGCAATGGATGTCTTCAAATTTTTGTCAGTTAATTTGGATAATGGGCAAACTGTTTTAGATGCCTTTGAAAAACAGGATGAAGATTTAAAGCAATTCATTCAACGTTCTTCTTTGGACTTTGATGTTTTACGCTTAGCTTTTCTCGTGATCAAAGACAATGATACATCAGTAAAAACAGATCATTTAGTCAAGCAGGTTTATTTTCCAATTGGTGAAAAAAACTACCATTTACTTTCGTTGCTTACACCATCGGGATTAATCACCAAGTTAAAGCAAAGTATTGATGCAATACGGTTTTCAGAGGCAACAAAACTGGCAAAAGATCGACGTAAAAAAAATGAACTTGATGATGTTGGTTATGCCGATATTTATGATTTAACAGTGACGGCTTATGGTGGTACACAACCACAAAATGTCAGTGTATTAAATAGTCAAAATGCAGGACGGGCATATTTATTATCTAGTGCTCCACCTCAGTTTGAAAAACGTAAGGTGAACTTACCAACTAAAGATTTTTTTGTGCAGTGTCTTTATTGGAAAAAATTTAATCATGAATTTTCAATATTACAAAAGTATGTTCGTTCTGATTTAAAAGAAACGGAGCAAGTTGTAAGCAATAGGCATATACGAAAAAAGATCAGACAAACAATCCAACAAATTATTTATGAAATTTTGTTTATAGCATTTTGTATCCGTAGAAATCAGTCAGGATGGTCAAATAAGGAGTATTACCAATATTTGCCATTGGATCAAAGAATTTGGTTAGATGAAGTACATTTGGAACAAAGAGAACATCAAGAAGAATGGCGTGATGAAATTTCAAGACGCACAGCAAAATGGATATTAAACAGTTATGAAAAGTTTATGAGCCATTCAAACATGTTTAGCGATGTAGAAATTAAAGTAGTCAAAATAGTGGTCTTAGAAATACTAGAACAAGATAAGGAGTTTTTCTAATGCGTAACTTCTTACTTATTCCACATTTAAAAATTCAAAATGCCAATGCCATGAGTAGTCCATATACCATTGGCTTTCCTGCGATGACAGCATGGCTTGGTGCGGTACATGCCTTGCAACGAAAGTTACAAGCTCAAGGTTACACAAATATTGTTTTAGATAAAGTTGCAGTAAGTTGTCATCACTTTGATTTACAAACGTATAAGGGGCGAGGGGATTTTGTTCATTCCATTGTAGGAACAGCCAATCCGCTTGATAAAGATGGTAATCGACCTGCTTTTATTGAAGAAGCACGTTGCCACCTTGAAGTTTCACTGTTAATTGAATGTCAAAATTTAGACCCTGATGAAGAAAAACAGTTATTGGCAGATGTGCAGAAATTAATTTTGAGTATGAAATTTGCCAGTGGCGATGTATTGGCAGTGAAAAATTGTAGCTTGCAATATTTTGATGAAGATGGAGACCAAAATCAGCAACTCAAACCTCTTTTAAATAAATTAATGCTCGGTCATGTGCTGATTGAACGCCGTGATTTGGTTATTGAAAGTATGAATGAAGGTAAAGATGCCTTAGATGCTGTACTGGATTATTTAAAAGTTACACATAGTTCCATACAAGATGAAAATGGCAAAGTCACATGGTCATCGAAACGTAAAACCACGGGTTGGCTTGTTCCAATTGCAGTTGGTTTTCAGGGGATTTCAGAATTAGGGCAAGCAAAAAATCAGCGTGATGCCCATACACCACATCGTTTTGCAGAAAGTGTGATTACGTTGGGTGAATTTATTATGCCTTATCGAATAGAAAGTATTGATCAACTATTATGGAAATATCATGTTGATTTAGAAAATAATTTATACCTTTGTCAAAACCAAACTACAACTTAATTTTATATTGAAAAAAGGAAAAACTCATGGCTAAAAATGAAAAAGCAGTTGCAAGTGTCTTAGCATTTGAAAAGAAATTAGTCCCATCTGATGGATATTTTTATGGGACAAATTGGGATAATCGTGCTCAACAAACAGCATTAAAGTTAATAGAAAAATCTGTGCGAGGAACTGTGTCTCATCGCTTAAAGAAAACAACTGATCAAGATTTACTTAAGTTGAATATGGATATTGCAAATCCAAATCCTCAAAAAGTAGATGCTTGCTCACTTGGTGAAAATCAGGACACATTAAAAGTTTCATTTAGCTTAAAAGTGTTGGGTGGCGTAGAAAAACCATCTGCTTGTAATAACGAAACGTTCTTTAAGTCTTATGAAACTGTGGTAAAAGACTATATTCAGCAATATGGTTTTACTGAGCTTGCAAAACGCTATGCATTGAATATTGCGAATGGTCGCTTTTTGTGGCGTAACCGTGTTGGGGCTGAAAAAGTTGAAGTGGTTGTAACAGCCAATGATCAACCATCAATGACATTTAATGCATTTGAATATTCACTTCATGATTTTGATACGGTTGATAGTCAAGTTCAGGCGTTAGCTGACCAAATCGCTGCTGCTTTAAAGGGTGAATTGCCGTATTTACTGTTAAAGGTTGAAGCGTATGCTCTGGTGGGTAAAGCACAGGAAGTTTATCCAAGTGAAGAACTTGTATTAGATAAAGGTAAAGGCGATAAAAGTAAGATTTTATATCAAGTAAATGATGTCGCGGCAATGCACTCTCAAAAAGTTGGAAATGCACTACGTACTATTGATACGTGGTATCCAGAATTTGAAGATAAACAAATGGCTATTGCAATTGAACCCTATGGTGCAGTAACGAATTTAGGCAAAGCGTACCGTACTCCAAAAGAGAAAAAAGACTTTTTTACACTCTTTGATAAATATGCTTTGGGTGAAAAGTTAGAAAATGCTGAACAGGAACACTATGTTATGGCTGTTCTAGTCCGTGGTGGTGTATTCGGTCAAAGTGCTAAGGACTAAATATGAAATATTACCAAGAAATCACGCTGATTGATCAAGCCGAGATTTCATCGTATTTCATTTGGTCAAAGTTCTATACGCAGTTGCATATTGCTTTGGCTGAAATAAAAGATACAAATAATAAGGTGAATATTGGTGTGTCTTTTCCTCAATATCTCTTTGAGAAAAATGATAAAAATTCAAAAGTAAACTTAGGTAAAAAGCTGCGAATTTTTGCTCAAAATGAAGCTGATTTGAAAGAACTTGATCTTAAAAAATGGTTAGATCGATTAACTGATTATGTTCATATCACTTCTATTCGAGAAGTCCCAGAGAATATAAAAGGTTATGCCATTTATAAACGTAAACAGGTAAAAACCAATGCCGAACGTTTGGCGCGCCATCGCGTAAAACGCGGTGATATTGGTTTTGATGAAGCTTTGGCTCGTTATAGCAATGTTGTTACAACAACGGATCTGCCATTTGTCCAAATGAAAAGTTTAACTTCAGATCAAATGTTTAAACTTTTTATAGAAAAGAAAAATGCTGAACAATCTGAAAGTCAGGTTTTTAGTACCTATGGTTTAAGTTCACAGAGTTCTGTACCTGAATTTTAACCCAATATTTTTTCATTCTTTAACAGCTTAATAAAATCAATAGGTTATAAACGTGAGTTAAAACTTGGGTCTTTTATGGATTTTTAGTATTAACTCACTGTTATAACTTTATTTTTTGCTATAAAATTACTGTTCACTGCCATGTAGGCAGCTTAGAAACGCCCAATGAGTGAAAGGCGGGTGTTAAACCAGTTCACTGCCATGTAGGCAGCTTAGAAACATTTACTTCTGGCAAGCTGACCTATTTTGAAGTTCACTGCCATGTAGGCAGCTTAGAAATTTATCTTGAGCAGTCTTTCTTAGCATCTGCAGTTCACTGCCATGTAGGCAGCTTAGAAACAGGGAAAGTCACAAGCTTTAATTCTTTAACTGTTCACTGCCATGTAGGCAGCTTAGAAAAGCAGCATTTTGAGCAGCGTTACCAGCAAGTTGTTCACTGCCATGTAGGCAGCTTAGAAATTTTCTCTTTTAGCCTTGGCTCTTAATCTATTGTTCACTGCCATGTAGGCAGCTTAGAAATGTCGATGGGAAAGGTTGGAAGTCTTATTTTCGTTCACTGCCATGTAGGCAGCTTAGAAAGTAACAATGTGGATAATTAGAAATATTTAAACGTTCACTGCCATGTAGGCAGCTTAGAAATGTGACAATACCCACGTTTTGACCATTAATGTGTTCACTGCCATGTAGGCAGCTTAGAAATTTCGGTAATACAAATGTAGTCGATTCACCTAGTTCACTGCCATGTAGGCAGCTTAGAAAAACAAGCGCAACAGCTAAATATGCAGGCGCGTGTTCACTGCCATGTAGGCAGCTTAGAAATTCTTTAGTTTTACCGACAACAAAAGCAACGTGTTCACTGCCATGTAGGCAGCTTAGAAATAACATCCATTCACCGTTTCTGAACTCCATTCGTTCACTGCCATGTAGGCAGCTTAGAAATGCCAGAACTACGCGACATGGTTGTTTTGAAGGTTCACTGCCATGTAGGCAGCTTAGAAAGCACAATGTGAAAAGCGTAACTTTTTTAATAAGTTCACTGCCATGTAGGCAGCTTAGAAAGCATTAAAAAAGAAAAACCCCAGCCTATAACTGTTCACTGCCATGTAGGCAGCTTAGAAAAGTGAATAGGCCAGCACTGTCTGGCTTATTTTGTTCACTGCCATGTAGGCAGCTTAGAAATTGATCGAGTTGATAAATTTAATCAATAGCTCGTTCACTGCCATGTAGGCAGCTTAGAAATATATAATTATAATTGCAAGTCCTTTTGCAACGTTCACTGCCATGTAGGCAGCTTAGAAACAAAGCATTCATAAATGGAAGTAGGGTAGTATGTTCACTGCCATGTAGGCAGCTTAGAAAGCCCTGAAAGACGAGGTTTTACGGCTATATGGGTTCACTGCCATGTAGGCAGCTTAGAAACATTAGTAAATGAATCTCAGAGGCTCTAAAAAGTTCACTGCCATGTAGGCAGCTTAGAAATAGCTCTGTCACTGGTAGATATTGGCTAGATGGTTCACTGCCATGTAGGCAGCTTAGAAATGTTGAATTTGAGTACGCAGACGTTGAATCTTGTTCACTGCCATGTAGGCAGCTTAGAAATTAAGAGAAGTTGTAGAGTTCCTAGAATTAGGGTTCACTGCCATGTAGGCAGCTTAGAAAGTTCCAGAAGCTAGTAACGTGAGCAACACTAAGTTCACTGCCATGTAGGCAGCTTAGAAAAGTTTGCGTTGTTGTATTCCAATCACCTTTTGCGTTCACTGCCATGTAGGCAGCTTAGAAAACTCAAACCCTTTATCTGTTAACCTAGCCATTGTTCACTGCCATGTAGGCAGCTTAGAAATGAGCATGTTATTCCTGTGATTGAGTTTGTTAGTTCACTGCCATGTAGGCAGCTTAGAAATTCAGCTTGATCTGGATCAAAAGAGGTGTACAGTTCACTGCCATGTAGGCAGCTTAGAAATCATGAGATAGAAAACTGGAAGCAATATGTTCGTTCACTGCCATGTAGGCAGCTTAGAAATGCCAATTCCAATTTGCGGTGTTACCAACTACGTTCACTGCCATGTAGGCAGCTTAGAAATTTGCGCCCCAGCCCCTGTAATTACAACAATTGTTCACTGCCATGTAGGCAGCTTAGAAATAGTGGAGCAATGTAATGTATGACTTCGATTGGTTCACTGCCATGTAGGCAGCTTAGAAAATAATCTATTAATCCATTGAGATGATCTGGATGTTCACTGCCATGTAGGCAGCTTAGAAATGATACATAAACCAAGCTCCATTCACAAACTCGTTCACTGCCATGTAGGCAGCTTAGAAAATGGATGGATTCAATTTAATATTGAAGTGCATGTTCACTGCCATGTAGGCAGCTTAGAAATGCATATAAATTCTTTTCTGTCAACCCCTGCATGTTCACTGCCATGTAGGCAGCTTAGAAACTGCGGCTATGTACCATTTATACTTAATAATAGTTCACTGCCATGTAGGCAGCTTAGAAAGTCTAGCAAATATAAAGATACGCAGCCGAGTAGTTCACTGCCATGTAGGCAGCTTAGAAATTCTGGAAATTTACCCTGCGCGCGTACATAATGTTCACTGCCATGTAAGCAGCTTAGAAATAAAACTGTATCTAATGCGAAATAAGCAGCATGTTCACTGCCATGTAGGCAGCTTAGAAAAAATCCAGTAACAGGAGAAATAGCAGTATTTAGTTCACTGCCATGTAGGCAGCTTAGAAATGAGAAAAATTATAAGGACGGTAATTCACATTGTTCACTGCCATGTAGGCAGCTTAGAAATTCAAGAACAGGTGGACAATCCCCTAGTGGAAGTTCACTGCCATGTAGGCAGCTTAGAAATAATAAATCATGTGGTTGCGATCCTCGCGCTAGTTCACTGCCATGTAGGCAGCTTAGAAACACTTCACTATAAATACCACCACTAACACTAGGTTCACTGCCATGCAGGCAGCTTAGAAAATCGTCCGCAGCAAAAGAATCTACGGAAAAAAGTTCACTGCCATGCAGGCAGCTTAGAAAAAAAGTCTTTGCTGTGGCGGTACGCGCACCCAGTTCACTGCCATGCAGGCAGCTTAGAAAACTATGAGAACTTCCTTTTACCCCTGCATTTTGTTCACTGCCATGCAGGCAGCTTAGAAATGTGGGCTTTGTTTCTGTAAAACCGCTTACACTGTTCACTGCCATGCAGGCAGCTTAGAAACAAAAGCCGATATGTGTCCTTATCCTTGAACATGTTCACTGCCATGCAGGCAGCTTAGAAATGACTCTGGACACACAATAAACATTGCGTCGTGTTCACTGCCATGCAGGCAGCTTAGAAATGCGACAAGTAGCTGCGCACCTGCTGCCCAACGTTCACTGCCATGCAGGCAGCTTAGAAAGTCTGCGCATGTTACTTGCTGACATGTATTGCGTTCACTGCCATGCAGGCAGCTTAGAAATGCGAATATTCAGAAATACGATTGGATATTCCGTTCACTGCCATGCAGGCAGCTTAGGGCGTGTCCTCATTTGAAAAATAGATTTTAAAGACTTAATATAATCTTTCAAATTCCTTATATTTCTATATATTTCAATGGCACGTACCCTTTTAACAGATGATA
>NZ_QETG01000026.1:0-55787 GCF_003105055.1 Acinetobacter sp. AM
TTATATTATTGCAAGTGTTATATTTTTTATGGCGTTTCAACTGCCATTTTCAGATCGTTGGGGATTATTTTCATGGTGTGTTATTCCATTACTAATTTCACCGTTATTTTATTCACCTTTTGTTAAGGAAAAAATAAAAATTCATTATGTTTTGATCTTGATTCTAATTTACATTGGTTTTTATTTCTATGATAAATGAATCTGAAAATACACCTACTATTAGTGTAGGTATTCCATTTTATAATGCTGAAAAGTTCTTGGCTTTTGCCATTCAGTCTGTACTTTGTCAATCATATACAAATTGGGAGTTAATTCTTGTGGATGATGGATCCACAGATAATTCCCTGAAGATTGCTAAAGAGTTTGCATGTAATGATCGACGGATTAAAGTGCTCTGTGATGGTGAAAATAAGAAATTACCCACTCGTCTAAATCAATTAATAAAGGAATCTGAAGGTAAATTTATAGCAAGGATGGATGCGGATGATATTATGCATCCCAGTCGCTTGGAAATACAATTAAAATATCTTTTAGAAAATGATCAAGTTGATCTTGTTTCTACGGGTTTGGTCTCTATAGATGATCAGAATAGAGTCTGTGGATTCAGAAGTGTTAATTCACTTATTACTGAAATATCTAAACCTTTTAAGTTTCATATAGCTCATCCAACTGTGATGGCTAGAAAAGAATGGTATTTAAGAAATTTATATAGTTTAGACTATCCTCGTGCTGAAGATTTTGAGCTGTGGTGTCGTGCATATGGTAAAAATGATTTAAAAATAGCAATTCTTCCAGATTTACTGCTTTTTTATCGTGAATTTGGAAATATCTCTATCGATAATCTTTTGAAAACATGTTCAGATGAACATAAAATAAGAAATTATTATCAAATGAATAATAAGATATATAATTTTATTTATTTTAAGTTGAAATATTTTTTTATTTATACAATTGGTTTTTTGGGCTTGGGGCAGAATCTTTCGAAGAGAAGAAATCGGGATTTATCTGATGATGATGCAAAGGAAATGCAAGAATTATTAAATTTGGTTGTGAATAGAAAGTAGGAGCTTATAAAAGTTAATTTTGTAGATAAGCTACTTCAATAACCACAATAAAATGCAAATGAATACAAGTAGTTTGATTGTAGCAAGACATTATTGAAGAGCTATTCATCAATATATTTTTTGATGGATCACCTGAGTCTAAAAATTATTGCGCTCGTAATTGATGAGTTTACAATCAGCCCCAAATCAGTCGCTAGAATTTTATGTGCTTTGACTTACAAAGCTTGCAGTACGTCGAACCTAATGCTGGGTAAGGGGTAAATCAGTTTAGTCTGCTATCGAAATTCAATACTTTTTAATGCATATATTAGAAATTTTAATTTTTTACAAAGAGTTGCTAACTTTGCTCAAAGTTGTATGAGATGTATGCTCATTTACCATTCTGAATAAATTTGCAAAATTTAGATAGACTTTATGACTAAGTTATATCTTGGATTTTGTGACTTGGGGGAACTTTAATTTTTAAAACTTTTTGCAACAAAATAGATAATTATTTAAAAGACACAGATCAAAAAAAGTATTTTAATTAGAGATGTAAAAGAGACAATTGGAACACATTATTAGAAAAATGTTCTATGTTTGTCACTTAAATACAGGAAGAATAATTTTTTAAAACAATTAAAAAAGCTGAAAAATTATGAGTACGATAGTGTTTATTGGCACGATAGCATCTAGCATTTATGATTTTCGTGCAGATTTAATCCGTAGCCTCTTAAAGCAGGGGCATCGAATCTATGCTTTTACATCTCAATACAATGCAGCAGATATAAATAAAATAGAACAACTAGGTGCTATTCCAGTTACATATACTTTAAACCGTGGTGGATTAAATCCACTGGCAGATATTGTCGCAACTTATCAACTTTTAAAAAAAATAAAGCATATAAATCCTGATGTGGTCTTTTCATATTTTGCTAAGCCGGTCATTTTTGGGACTCTAGCTGCGAAACTAGCAAAAGTTCCTCGCGTAATCGGTATGCTTGAGGGTCTGGGTTACACTTTTACAGAGCAGCCAGAGGGTCTAAGCCATAAAACTAAATTTATCCGATATATTCAGGTTTTTCTCTACAAAATGGCATTGCCAATGCTGGATCAACTTATTTTCTTAAATCCAGACGACCCTAAAGATTTATTGGAAACATATTCTATAAAAGTAAAAAATGTAGTGATCCTAGGTGGAATAGGTTTAGATTTACAAGAATATCCATATCAACCCGTTGATGATATTTCACTTCCTATTAAATTTTTATTCATTGGTCGGTTGCTTAAAGAAAAAGGAATACATGAGTTTGTTCAAGCCGCTAAATTGGTGAAAAAACAATATCCTAAAACACAGTTTACGATTCTTGGACAAATAGATACTTTTAATATTGGCGCACTACAACAAGCAGAGTTGGATGATTTGATTGCTTCGTGTGTTGTTGAGTATCGAGGTCAAGTGAATAATGTAAAAGACTGGATCACGAATAGTCATGTATTTGTATTGCCCTCTTATCGTGAAGGTGTACCTCGGAGCACACAAGAAGCCATGGCAATAGGTCGTGCAATTATTACTACAGATGTTCCAGGTTGCCGAGAAACTGTAATTCAAAATCGGAATGGTTTCATTATTCCAAGGTGGGATTCCAAAACTTTAGCTGAATATATGATTTATTTCATTGAGAATCCTAAACAGATTCGATTTATGGGAGATGAAAGCCACAAAATTGCAATCGATAAATTTGATGTTGAAAAAGTAAATCAACGATTACAAAATATTTTAGGAGTCTGAAAAAATGATAAAACGCTTCCTAGATATTGTGATTGCTTCTTTTGCGCTCACTTTACTGTCGCCATTATATTTATATGTTGCATATAAGGTGAAAAAGAATTTAGGCACTCCTGTCTTGTTCCGTCAGGTTCGTCCAGGTTTACATGGCAAACCTTTTGAAATGATTAAATTTAGAAGTATGCATGATGCTATCGATGCCCAAGGGAACCCTTTACCAGATATTAAACGATTAACACCCTTTGGGCGAATGTTACGATCTAGCAGTTTGGATGAATTACCTGAATTATGGAATGTGATTAAAGGTGACATGAGTATAGTCGGCCCACGTCCGTTACTGATGGAATATTTACCACTTTATAATGAAGAACAAGCCAAGCGGCATCATGTGCGCCCCGGCATGACAGGTCATGCACAAGTGAATGGGCGTAATGCCATTAGTTGGGATGAAAAATTGAAGCTTGATATTTGGTATGTTGAAAATCAATCCATTTGGCTGGATTTCAAAATCATGCTGAAAACGATCAAAGTTGTTCTAATTAAAGAAAATGTAAATGATGAATCAGGTCACTCTATGCCTAAATTTACAGGGGATAAACAGGGTGATAAAAATGGATTCTAATGTGAAATGTTCTTTAGTCGATGTTGATGATGAATGGGACACTGCAGTAAAGAAATTTAATTTTGATATTTATCATTTAAGTGGCTGGCTTAAATCTTCAGCAGTCATAGATGATGGTCAGGCTAAAGGCTTAATGATTAAGTTTGGTAATAATGAGTTACTTTTTCCTTTAATTATTAGGAAAATAGATAGTATATTTTGGGATGCAACCTCGCCATATGGTTATGGTGGTCCATTAGGAGATAGTGTATTAACAAATCAAGAGATTGATCAGTTATTACAAAATGCAATTAATTTTTTAAAAGAGCAGAATTGTGTTTCTTGGTTTATTCGATTACATCCAATTTTAAATATTGGATGGAATAGTAAATCTGGCACTATCGTTGAGCATGGGCCAACATTATCTTCAGATTTGAGTAAAACAGAAGAAGAACATTGGTCTGAAACTCAACTTAGACATCAACGAGGCATTAAAAAGGCATTAAAACAGTCTATATATACAAAGATTGAAGAACTCAATGAAAATAATGCTTTAATCTTTTCTAAAATTTACATTGAAACTATGAAGCATGTAAATGCATCAGACTTTTATTTATTTGATGATTTATATTTTATAGCGTTAGCCAAAAATCTAAAAGGCAGAATTTTATTAATTACTGCTTATGATAATGAAACACCGATTGCTGCTTCAATCTTTACCTATTGCCAAGAAAGTAAAATTATCCAATATCATTTAGGCGGTACTCTTGATGCTTATCGAAATTTACAACCTGCTAAGCTGATTATACACATCGCAAGAGCCTGGGGGCGTGAAAAGAGATACAGTATTTTGCATTTTGGCGGAGGTTTTGGGGCAAGTTTGGATTCATTATATGAGTATAAAAAAGGATTCAGTTCGAATGAACATGTATTTAAAACGCATCGTATTGTCGTGAACTCTGATATTTATCTCAAATTGTTAAATAAAAATGGCAGGGTTGGACAGTTAACAGAATACTTTCCGCTTTATCGGAAACCAAATGGGAAATAATGTCATGATTACATCTAAAAATGTGTCTCTTAGACCAATTGAGTTACACGATGATATTTTATTACAAAAATTGATGAATGATCCTTTTGTGGCTGGAAATGTAACAGGATGGTCTTTTCCTGTATCTGTTTTTTCCCAAAATAATTGGATTCAGTCAAATACAAATAGTTCAAATTATCGCTTAATTATTGTAGATAATGAAACGAATGACGCAATTGGTATCACGGGGTTGTGGGACATTGATTGGCATAATCAGTCAGCGAATATGCCAATAAAAATCTTACCCGAAAAAAATAAAAAAGGCTTTGGTACAGAAGTCATTATGTTAACCATGGCATGGGCATTTTACAATGTCGGACTCAGACGTTTATATGGTCCAGTTTTAGACTTCAATGGGCCAAGTATGGGGGCTTATGTTAAAAAATGTGGTTGGAAGATTGAAGGTCGACAACGTGAAGCGATTTTTCGTAAGGGAGAATGGCATGATGTATACGATATAGCAATTCTTAAGCATGAATTTGATGCTCTACCTAATGTAGCTGAGTTTATTCATGCGGTATGTCCTGTAGATACCACACCTAATATCAATTCCCAAGATTATATTTAGGGAAAAAAATCATGCTAAATACTACATTTGAACCATGGCCAAGCTTCACAGTAGAAGAGGCAGATGCTGTTAAAGATCTGCTTCTTACAAATAAAGTGAACTATTGGACTGGAAAAGAATGTCGAGAGTTTGAGAAAGAATTTGCGCAATTTTCTCAAACTAAATATGCCGTAGCACTAGCGAATGGTACGGTAGCACTTGACGTTGCTTTAAAAGCTTTAAATATTGGTGCTGGTGATGATGTAATTGTTACATCCAGAACCTTTCTTGCATCTGCAAGCTGTATTGTTACAGCAGGTGCTAATCCTATTTTTGCAGATGTTGAGCTGGATTCTCAGAATATTTCTCGAAAGACCATTGAAGCAGTATTAACTCCGAATACCAAAGCCATTATTTGTGTACATTTAGCGGGCTGGATGTGTGATATGGATCCAATCATGCAGTTGGCAGAAGAAAAAGGGTTATTTGTCATTGAAGATTGTGCTCAAGCACATGGTGCACAATATAAAGGAAAATCAGCGGGTTCGATTGGTCATATTGGGGCATGGTCTTTCTGTCAGGACAAAATTATGAGCACTGGTGGTGAAGGAGGGATGGTTACCACCAATAACGAGAGCTTATGGAAAAAAATGTGGTCTTATAAAGACCATGGTAAAAATTATGACAGCATTTACCATAAACAACACCCACCTGGTTTCCATTGGGTACATGACTCTTTTGGAACCAATTGGCGCATGATGGAAATGCAGGCCGTGCTCGGGCGTATGCAACTGAAAAAAATGCCAATATGGACAAAAAAACGTACACAGAATGCGCAGCGTATATTGGCTGTATTTCAAAATAGTCGTTATTTCTCCGTACATTATCCAAACCAAGATTATGTACATGCCAACTATAAGTGCTATGTACAGGTGAATATTGAACAATTACCGGCAGGTTGGTCACGTGACCGTATTTTGAATGAAATAAATGCACAAGGTGTGCCCTGTTTTATTGGCTCTTGTTCAGAAGTTTATTTAGAAAAAGCATTTGAAGGTACTATTTGGAGACCCAAAACACGCTTAGTGAACGCTCAACAATTAGGTGAAACCAGTTTAATGTTTTTGGTACATCCGACCTTAACAGAAGATAGTCTGACAAAAACTGTGAATGCTATTCAGCAGGTTATACAGATGATGAATGCAATAAAAAATTAAACCAATTAAGGTGATCCTCGACAAAAGATTGGATACATAGTCCTTCTAAAAATAATGTAAATTTTAGAAATCTTAGACGGCTATCTTGGGCAGTATTATTGTTCCAGTCATGCAAATCGATTCAAATCATCGTTTGCTTATAACGCGAATTTTATTGAATCGCCTATTTCCAGTTATTTAGTCACTACTATTTGGACAATAAATATTGCCTCTATTTGAGTTAAAGAAGGTGAGTTGTACTCATGGGTAATATTGAATTAATTTAGTCATCGTATTCGTGGTTGGAAAACTAGCTCACACATAAACTATCACTTGGTATGTGATTTATTTCATTATGCAACGGTTCGCTAGGAAACTCTATCAGGTGTAATGCTTATGAGCTTGTGAAGCTGTGCTTCTCAAGCTTACGAGACTGTATTGTAATTTTAGAGTGCTATTACACAAGTGGCTGAATTAAAATAATATTTATGCGTAGAGACTGTTGGGATGACAGTAACTAAAAGTTTCATTCATGCATCAAAAGTTCATGTGGTACACGGCAGCGTATTGTCTACTTGCAAACGAACCAATGATATCTAGTTTGTATATATTGAGATTTACTACAATCGAATCAGACAACACTCTGAAAATAGTGAGTTAAGTCTGACAGCATTTCAACAAGAATATTTTAAGAATTTAGAGAGATTCTCTGTGGAGAATACTCTCTAGAGTCAATGTTATTTTTACTGGGATTACCCATACATACGGACAATATGCTATCGAAATATTCCGATGGTTTGTCAGGTATAAATAGGGAGCTAACTTTACTGCCGATTTCTTCAAATAATTTAATTTTTCTTAATGGGTTGTGGCTCAAACTTGCTCGTCCGTCCGCGTAGGACTTCCAGTTTAAATGAACCAGAATCTTTTGGTCTTGCGAGCATAGCCCTTTCTACAATTGATTTTTAGGATTTACGTCCAGATATTTTTAAATTTCTGCATTTAAGACCGTTTCAGTCCGCTCTTTAATCCGAGACTTCAGAGTAAAAGTTTAACCAGTGAGTCGTTGTCCGGATTGTAATTGTTTTAAAGTTGTTTAGAACTCAAAGTTGTAATTTGTCATGCTTTTTCATTAATCTCTGATTAATTTAATAAAATAATTCTATTTTTTGATAGATATCTCAATTTAATTAAAAACAAATATTAATTTATCAAATTTACCAATTTTTGGGGATTTATTTACATTTATGGTGATTTTATAGTTGTGCTATGCCATTCGTTTGCTTGATCTAGAAGGTCTGCTTTGAGACTTAAAGTGTGCTTAGTGAACGCTCAATATCTAAGTGAAAAAATTAATGTTCTTGGTACATATCTCCTTAAGTGAAGAGAGAGATGTAAAAACTGTGAATGCCATTAAGAAGATTGTGCAGGCGATTGATGCAATAAAAAGTTAAACCATGTAAGGACAATATAAAGTCCCCATGAGCATATGCCATTTCAACATGCATTTTTATTGATATAAAAATGGGCACAAAGATAAAGATGCAATCCTGTAAAGAGGATCATCATTGTGAAAAATATAATCCATCAATTTGCTGCACAACCAAGAATATATAAGCAAATTTTTTTAAGTTTTTTGGACTTATTGGCTTTCCCTGTAATTTTATGGTTGTGCTATGTGATTCGTTTATTTGATCCTGAAACTCCAATTATTTCAGATGCGACATATGGCATTCTCTTGATCAGTTTTATTGCAGTCTTAAGTTTGATGATCACAGGAGTTTATCGTTTTATTGTCCATACTTTTGAAGAAATCCTAATATGGAAGTTAGCACTTGCTGTCGCGATGACGATGATAGCCTTATATGTACTGCGTTCAAGTACTGCAACATTTGTACCGATGTCTGTCCCATTTATATTCGGATTTATGATGTTTACATGGGTCTGGTTGAGTCGGGTATATATTCGTTTTTTAGTTAGAGCCTCATATTGTGCTGAAATTGGCAGTAAAAGAGTTGCAATTTATGGTGCAGGTGCAGCCGGCCAGCAAATTGAGGCGGCACTTAAATGTTCAGGTCAGTATCTACCTGTATTCTTTATTGATGATGATCCATCCTTACAAGGAAGAATTATTGGCAGCATACCTGTTTATCCAGTTGCTCAAGCATTACAACGGTTGAAAAAAGATAGAATCGACGAAATTTTATTGGCACTTCCTTCAGTGGAGCGTGTAAGAAAAGCAGAGATTATTCATGAGCTTGAACCTTGTAATTTAAAAATTACGGCACTACCGGGTTTGACCCAGTTGGTTCATGGTGAAATTACAGTTTCTGATATTCAGGAAGTGGATATTATTGATTTGTTAGGGCGTGATCCTATTCCTCCGATTTCGCATTTATTGACCAAGAATATTGAAAATAAAGTTGTGATGGTGACAGGTGCAGGTGGGTCTATTGGCTCTGAATTATGTCGTCAAATTGTTAAGAATAAGCCGAAAGCGCTAGTTCTTTATGAACTGAACGAATTCGCACTGTATAACATTGATCAAGAATTACACTCGAGCTGTGATGTGACAATCATTCCTGTTTTGGGTTCTGTGCGGAATCAAGCCAAATTAGAGTATGAGATTGAACAGTATGGTGTTCAAACGGTTTACCATGCAGCAGCATACAAGCATGTGCCTCTAGTTGAATGTAATCCGCTTGCTGGATTGAAAAATAATGCGATTGGTACGGCATGTAGTCTCAATGCAGCAGTAAAAAAAGGGGTAGAAACATTTGTATTAATTTCGACAGATAAAGCAGTTCGACCAACCAATGTGATGGGGGCTTCGAAGCGGATGGCAGAGCTATATTGTCAATCTGTCGCTGCAATACAGCAAAATACACATATCAGTATTGTTCGATTTGGTAATGTTTTAGGGTCTTCAGGTTCAGTAGTCCCTTTATTTAAACAGCAAATTGCCAAAGGGGGCCCCATTACGGTGACTCATCCAGAAGTTACTCGTTACTTTATGACAATTCCTGAAGCCTCGCAATTGGTGATTCAGGCGGGTGCACTGGGGCAAGGTGGAGATGTCTTCTTATTGGATATGGGGGAACCTGTATGCATTCAGAATTTGGCACGACAAATGATTAAACTAAGTGGTTTCACTGTGCGAGAAACAGGGTCGTTGAGTGGTGATATTGAAATCATCTATAGTGGCTTACGTCCAGGAGAGAAACTGTATGAGGAACTGTTGATTGACCAAGAGAATACAGAGTATACAGAGCATGCGCGGATTCGCCGTTCTTTTGAAAAAGATTATCCCTTACAAGAAATACTAATAGTCTTTGATAGAATAAATCAAATGGATGCAGCAAAACCAGATATAGATTGGTTGTTGACTCAACTTGAGCATTATGTCGATGGGTATAAACGGGGTAATCAAGTTATAATTAACTAAATTATAGAGATTTGCTTGATGAGTATAATTTCGATATTACAGGATTCATTTGATAGCTTAATTTAGGGCTTACTGAAAGTTTTGCAAGGAAAAAATATGGCTAAAATTTTAGTCACAGGTGGAGCAGGTTATATCGGCTCACATACCTGTGTTGAGTTATTAACCGCGGGTCATGACGTTGTGGTTTTGGATAATCTCTCAAATAGTTCGGTTGAATCCTTAACGCGGGTACAACAACTATCTGGAAAATCTCTCGATTTTATTGAGGCAGATATTCGAGATGGCGAAATGCTTGATCAAGTCTTTGCACAGCATGCGATTGATGCGGTAATTCATTTCGCCGGCTTAAAAGCAGTAGGTGAAAGCCAGCAGATTCCTTTGACTTATTTTGATAATAACATTTCAGGGAGTCTGAATTTGGTCAAAGCCATGGAACGTGCGGGCGTATTTAAGCTGGTATTTAGTTCTTCTGCGACCGTTTATGATGAGGCAAATGTTTCACCATTGAATGAAAAGATGCCGACGGGTATGCCATCCAACAATTATGGTTATACCAAACTGATTGTTGAACAAATGCTACAAAAGCTAAGTGTTGCAGATGAGCGTTGGTCAATTGCTTTGTTGCGTTACTTTAACCCTGTAGGCGCGCATAAAAGTGGTCGCATTGGTGAAGATCCACAAGGAATTCCGAATAATTTGATGCCTTATGTGACGCAGGTGGCCGTTGGGCGTCGTGAAAAATTATCTATTTTTGGTCAAGATTACGATACCGTTGATGGTACAGGCGTTCGTGATTATATCCATGTGGTGGATTTAGCCAATGCACATCTTTGTGCCTTAAATAATCGCTTATCCGCGACAGGCTGTCGGGCATGGAATATTGGTACGGGGCAAGGTGCCTCAGTTTTGCAAATTAAAAATACCTTTGAGCAAGTCAATGGGATTGCGATTGCATTTGAATTTGCACCACGACGTGAGGGGGATGTTGCCACCTCATTCGCAGATAATACTCGTGCAGTGACAGAATTGAACTGGCAGCCGCAATATGGTCTTCAGGATATGCTCGCGGATAGTTGGAACTGGCAGAAGCAAAATCCGCAAGGCTATGCAAAAGATTAATACATCGTTTTGATTTAAAAAGGGAGCCAAGGCTCCCTTTTTTATTTTAGTTTTGAATCAATTGCGTTAATTCATGCACGTAAGTTTGCATCGGCTTCGGATTTTGATCCAAACGACTTTCAATATTCAGGCGAAGCAAAGGTTCTGTATTGGATGCACGTACGTTAAAGCGCCAAGTGCCAAAATCTAAGCTTACCCCATCGGTGCGATCAATCTCAGGATTCTGATCGGCAAAATGGTCAAACAGTTTTTGAATGGTGGCTTGAGTATCCGCAACTTTAAAGTTGATTTCACCACTACATGGAAACTTGGTGATCATATCTTCAACCAAGCTAGATAAAGATTGCTGTGTTTCAGATAAAACGCTAATCGCCAGTAACCATGGGATCATGCCGCTATCGCAATAAGCAAAATCACGGAAATAGTGATGGGCACTCATTTCCCCGCCATAAACCGCATTATGTTCGCGCATAACATCTTTAATAAAGGCGTGACCTGATTTAGACTGTACGGTAATACCTTGATATTGATTAACAATATCTAAAGTATTCCAGACCAAACGTGGATCATGCACAATTTTTTCATTGGCTTGTTTTAACAGGAAGGCTTGTGCCAGTAAGCCGACAATATAATAGCCTTCAATGAATTGCCCTTTTTCATCAAAGAGGAAACAGCGGTCAAAGTCACCATCCCAAGCAATGCCCATATCTGCCTGATGTTCTAGTACTGCATGACGAGTGCTATCACGATTTTCAACTAAAATCGGATTTGGAATACCATTTGGGAATGTGCCATCGGCTTCATGATGAATTTTGATAAATTCTACGGGAACTTGCAGTTGATTGAACTTTTGCTCTAGTGCATCAATCACATGTCCTGCTGCACCATTGCCCGCATTGACCACCAGTTTGAGTGGACGAATTTTTTCAGGGTGAATGTAGGTGAGGAGATGGTCGATAAATTCAGGCAGAATATTATAACTTTCGACTGTACCTTTGTGCTCAACGGTTTTAAATGTGCCCAATTCAGCAAGCGCTTGAATGTCTTTCAAACCTGTGTCAGCACTGATTGGACGTGCATTTTCACGTACCAGTTTCATGCCATTATAATCCATCGGATTGTGACTGGCCGTGATTTCAATACCTCCTTGTACATCAAGATGGAAGGCACCGAAATAAACCTCTTCAGTTCCAGTCATACCCAAATCAAGAACATTGACACCAGCATCGATGAGCCCTTGGATGGTGGCTTGTTTTAAGCCTTCGCTGCTCAGACGGATATCGCAACCAATTACCACTGTTTTAGGTTGATAGATTTGCCCATAGGCACGGCCAATTTTATAGGCAATCTCTTCATTCAATTCTGTGCCGAGTTTGCCTCGAATATCGTATGCTTTAAAACAGGTCAGGGTGGTCATTTTTTAACTCTTGATCATTGTATAAAAAAGGCCCGATATTCGAGCCTTTGGTTTTATTCTACAGTAACACTTTTGGCTAAGTTTCGAGGTTGGTCTACATCGGTACCACGTAATACTGCAACATGATAAGACAGTAGTTGCACCGGCACGCTATACACGATTGGCGCCAAGGTTGCACTGATACTCGGCACACTCACTACGTGTTGGCGTTCTTTACTTTGAATACCGCTGTGCTCATCTGCAAACACAAACAACTCTCCACCACGTGCTTGAACTTCTTCCATATTGGATTTTAATTTATCCAACATGTCATCTTGTGGTGCAAGAATAACCACAGGCATGTCATTGTCAACCAAAGCCAATGGGCCATGCTTAAGTTCGCCGGCAGCATAACCTTCAGCGTGAATATAAGAAATTTCTTTCAGTTTAAGCGCGCCTTCCAAGGCAATCGGGAAGTGAGTGCCGCGACCAAGGAATAAGCAGTGTTGTTTTTCTACAAACAATTCTGAAAGTCGCAAAATAGCCACGTTATTTTGCAGGGTATCCAGAACAACCTTAGGCAAGTGCCATAATTCTGCTGCAATGCTTTGAATTTGATGTTCTGAAATGGTTTGCTTGATTTGACCAATTTTTAAAATCAGTAACATCAATGCGGCCAATTGCGTGGTGAAGGCTTTGGTCGAAGCAACTCCAATTTCAGGGCCTGCCAAGGTCAATAAACTGTGGCTGGTCTCACGGATCATTGATGAAGTGGCCACATTACAAATCGCCATAGTGACAATATTGATGTTCTTTGTTGCGGCACGTTTTTGGGTATCGCGTAATGCAGCTAAAGTATCTGCGGTTTCACCTGATTGCGAAATACACAAGTAAAGTGTGTTATTCACAATCACAGGGGTGCGATAACGGAACTCACTGGCAATTTCAACCTGACAAGGCACATCAATGAGCTGTTCAAACCAGTATTTGGCAATCATGCCGGCATGGTAACTGGTCCCACAAGCCAGGATTTGCACTTGTTGGATGTTCGCAAAATCCGCTTCAGCATGTTCTAAGAAGTCTGCACGTAAGGCATTGCCATCTAAGGCTTGAGAAATGGTTTGTTGCAATGCTTCAGGCTGTTCGTAGATTTCTTTCAGCATGTAATGCTTGAATTCACCTTTCGAGGCATTGCTGACCGTTGCATCCAGTTCTTTGATAGGACGTTGTACCAATTGCCCATTCACAAATACTTCAATTTTGTCGCGTGTTAAGCGGGCAATATCGCCTTCTTCAAGGTAAATAAAACGGTTGGTAATTGGCAATAAAGCCAACTGATCCGAGCTAATGAAGTTTTCACCAATACCCACACCAATCACCAGTGGTGAGCCTTCACGTACCGTAATCAGTTCATCAGGATAATCTGTGTGAATAATTCCCAGTGCATACGCACCTTTAAGCTGAGGAACCACACTTTGTACGGCTTCTAACAGGCTAGAGGTCGATTTTAAGGCATCATGTACCAGATGCGCTACGACTTCGGTATCTGTTTGCGAAGTAAAGATATAACCCAAGGCTTCAAGATCATCTTTCAATTCTTGATAGTTTTCGATAATACCGTTATGTACGATAGCGACCTGACCTGAGACATGCGGATGGGCATTATTTTCAGTCGGTTTCCCATGGGTTGCCCAACGGGTATGCGCAATTCCAAGTGAACCTGAGACCAGTGATTCATTTACAGCTTGTTCAAGGTTGGCAACTTTACCGACACGACGTTCACGTAAAATCGCATCATGATTTACCAGCGCTAAGCCTGCCGAATCATAACCACGATATTCCAGTCGCTTTAAACCTTCAATTAAAATATTGGTAATACTACGTTCTGCAACGCCACCGACAATACCACACATAGGAATATCCTCTTATTTCTTCAATTTTTGTGGACGTTGATAGTTTTCTTTGACTATCTGCTTTGAACGTTCAAAGGCTAAGTTGTGATCTTCAACATCACGAGTAATCACCGAACCAGCGCCGACAGTGGCACCATGACCAATGCGTACAGGGGCAACCAGTGAACTGTTCGAGCCAATAAAGGCAGCGTCACCAATAATGGTTTTGAATTTGTTGGCACCGTCATAATTACAGGTAATGGTTCCTGCGCCAATATTTGAATTTTCACCAATTTCGGCATCGCCTAAATAAGTAAAATGATTGGCTTTAGAACCTAGACCAATACTTGAGTTTTTCACTTCAACAAAATTCCCAATATGGACTTCATTGGCGAGTTTCGCGCCTGGACGTAAACGCGCAAAAGGTCCAATTTGGGTATCTTCACCAACAATGGCTTGATCGAAAATGCTATATGGCTGTACCTTGGTGCCTGCGGCAATTTTGGTGTTTTTAATTACGCAACCTGCGCCAATTTCAACAGAATCACCAAATTCACAATCACCTTCAATGATCACGTTAATATCGATCCGCACATCTTGACCAACTTTCAGTTTGCCACGTAAATCAAAACGACTCGGGTCAATCAAATGCACGCCTTGCTGCATTAATGTTCTGGCTTGGAAGTTTTGAAATTGGCGTTCTAATGCCGCAAGTTGAATGCGATCATTTACACCTTCCACTTCAAATGCCACTTCAGGCTCAACGGAAGCGACCTCAAGACCATCGGCCAGTGCCATCGCAACAATGTCGGTAAGGTAATATTCGCCCTGAGCATTGTTGTTGGTGAGTTGTGGTAACCATTGATGCAACTTAGCATTGCTTACGCAATAGATGCCTGTATTGATTTCACGAATCTGGTGTTGTTGTTGGTTGGCATCTTTGTGCTCAACAATGGCTTGAATTTGGCCATCTTTACGCACAATGCGTCCATAGCCTGTGGCATCGTCAAGCGTTAAGGTGACCAGACCAATCCCTGTTTCACGTGAAGCATCGAGCAGTTTTTGTAATGTTGTAGGTGTGATACACGGGACATCACCAGACAGAATCAGAGAAATGCCGTCTTGTGGCAGTACAGGTAAGGTCATTTGGACGGCATGACCCGTACCCAGTTGTTCCGCTTGTTCTACCCATTGTATATGTTCATGGTTAAAGTGTTGTTGTACTTGTTCACCCCCATGCCCATAGATGGTGATGATGTGCTCGGCATTGAGTTGCTTTGCTGTTTCAATCACATGTCCAAGTAAGGGGCGTCCTGCTAAAGGTTGTAATACTTTAGGGAGTTGGGAACGCATTCGGGTTCCTTTACCTGCAGCAAGAATAATCACAGAAGTTGTCATAACACACCTTACAAGCTGACTTTAAGCCAGAGAAATATTATTGAGGTATATAAAAATACAGAGCGCTGCCCAAAGCCCCGCAATAATGTCATCGAGCATAATGCCAAATCCGCCGTGGACTTGGCGGTCAATGACGCGAATCGGCCATGGCTTCCACACATCAAACAGGCGAAACAGCAAGAAACCGATCAATGCAGAGAAGACACTCATTTGTCCGAAATAGATCAGTGGCAATAAGGTAATGGATTGACCTGCAAATTCATCCCAGACAATGCGTCCATCATCATGCACACCCATTATTTTGGCAGTTTGACCACAAATATAGATGCCGATCAGCGACATGAAGATGATGGCGTATATGGAGTTGAGAAAGCCTAAATTCAACCACAATGGAATAAAAAGCAGGGCAAAAGCCGAACCAAATGTTCCTGGTGCTTTGGGTAATAAACCAGAGCCAAAACCGACACCACAAAAGACAATACAGCGGTTCGACCAAGACATATGGTTAAACTGAATTGGAGGTTTATGCAAAGTGTTGATACCCTTGAAATTGAAGCGGATGATCTTTGCCATCTTTTTCAAATGTAAGCCCTGTTGATGTTGTAATGGTTCCAATTACCGTAATTTTTACATCTAATTGTTGTTGTAAAAGCCGTTGGTAATTTTGCGGACTGATTGTAAAGCATAACTCGTAGTCATCGCCACCTGCCAGTGCGTATTGCCATTGTTGTACTTGTGTTAAATGTTGCAGACTGACATCGATAGGAAGCTGTTCCAATTGTAGTCGAGCACCGACCTGCGATGCTTTGAGAATATGTCCAAGATCCTGTGCCAGTCCATCTGAGACATCTATCATGGCAGAGGCCACGCCTTTGAGCTGCTGTCCAAGCTGGCAGCGTGGGGTCGGGTAATCTAAACGTTGCTTTAAGGCGTGATTTGGATGTTGAAGTCCATAGGCTGCATCACCGACTTGACCACTGACGCAAACGTAGTCACCCACTTGAGCACCTGAGCGTTTTACCGCTTGCCCTGTGTCGACCCAACCCAATGCGGTGACCGAAATGGTGAGATGCGGACTTTGGGTGGTATCACCACCAATTAAGCTTACGCCAAATTGATCGCAGCAATCATAGAGTCCCTGACTAAAGTCTTTTAGCCAGTCATGATCAATTTGGGGTAGGCTCAATGCCAATAAGATGCTGTGCGGTTTGGCACCCATTGCAGCGATATCAGAAAGATTCACGGCAACCGATTTCCAGCCAATCGCATGAGCGGGAGTATCGAGAGGAAAATGTCGTCCTGCAATCAAGGTGTCTGTGCAGATCACCAATTGTTGCTGCGGAGGAGGGGTAAGTAGGGCTGAGTCATCGCCGACGCCTAAATCAACCGAATAGTTATGCGCTCGATTAAAATAGGTCTCAATAATTGAAAACTCAGCCATACTACTTACTACACGTCTTATTGTGCTTGTTGCTTTTCTGCTGCACGAAGGCTGTTGGCTAAACGGTCCAATACACCATTGATGTATTTATGACTGTCTGCGCCACCAAAGTGTTTCGCAAGCTCAATCGCTTCATCTAAAACCACGCGATACGGGATTTCAAGATGTTCTTTCAATTCGTAAGCACCTAAACGTAGTGTTGCAAGTTCAACACCGTCTAATGCTTCGATTTGGCGATCTAGCACAGGAATAAGAAGCGCATCCAAAGCGTCATGATTGGCAACCACTTGAGTCAGCAATTCATGATAATAGCTTAGGTCCACTTTATGCATGGCATTTTCAACACGCGTACGTGCTTCAATTTCATGCACTGGGTTGCGGCTCATTTGCCATTCATAAATGCCTTGTACAGCAAAACGACGTGCTTTACGTTTTGCAGCATAAGCGGCTTGAAGTGTTTGCGACATGCTTTAAATAGCCTTTAACAAGTTAACCATTTCAATTGCAGTAAGGGCAGCTTCACTACCTTTATTACCTGCTTTTGTTCCAGAGCGTTCAATCGCTTGTTCAATGCTGTCCGTAGTCAATACACCATTAATCACTGGTAAGCCAGTGTCTAAGCCTACAACGCCTAAGCCTTTGGCACATTCACCTGCAACAAAGTCAAAGTGTGGCGTGCTGCCACGAATGACTGCACCTAGTGCGATGATGGCATCAAAGCGATCAGAAGCTGCCAGTTTTTTTGCAACCACTGGCAGTTCCCATGCACCTGGTGCATGAACAACAGTGATATTATCCTCTGATACACCATGACGTTTCAATGTATCAATTGCACCTTCTAGCAGGTGTTCAACCACAAAGCTATTGAAACGACCCACTAAAATCGCGTAACGGCCTTCGCTCGCGAGATGTAATAAACCTTCAATTCGGCGAATCGCCATAGCAACCTCGATTATTTCGTTAATGTTTGTTGAGCAGTGACATATTCTACCACTTCAAGATTAAAACCTGATAATGCATTGAAACGTAGCGGCGAACTGAGCAGCTTCATTTTTTCAACGCCTAAATCACGTAAAATTTGTGCACCCACCCCAATGGTTTGGTATTGCTGAGACAATGCTGCACTGGATTTGGTTTTCTTCGGTGCTGTTAAACTGTCTAATGCAGGACCTAGGTCTTGTAGATGACGTTGACCAATCCAGACCAGTACACCGCGATCACTTTGTGCAATTTCTTTTAATGCACGGTCTAGGTTCCAAGCAGGTTCGCCATCTTGCTTATTGAGTTTAAGCAAGTCACGGGTCGGATTAAAACCATGTACACGAACTGTAGTGATGCCATCTTTTGGCTCACCTTTAACCAAAGCCAAATGAATATCTGGATTCCCAATTTCACGATAACGGAACAGTTCAAATGTACCATATTCAGTGTCGATGGTTTCTTGACCTAAACGCTCGACCGTTTGTTCATTGGTCATGCGGTAATGGATCAGGTCAGCAATGGTCCCCATTTTAAGACCATGCTTTTCAGCGAAAATTTCTAAATCTGGGCGACGGGCCATAGTGCCGTCTTCTTTAATGATTTCACAAATCACTGAAGCGGGTTCTAAGCCTGAAATCCGTGCAAGGTCACAGCCTGCTTCGGTATGTCCCGCACGGTGCAGTACGCCACCGGGTTGAGCCATCAGCGGGAAGATATGTCCAGGTTGCACAATATCGCTAGGCTTGGCATGTGCAGCAACCGCTGTTTGAATGGTGTGTGCACGTTCAGCGGCGGAAATACCTGTGGTAATCCCTTCGGCTGCTTCAATTGACAGGGTGAAGTTGGTGGCATGTTGCGCACCGTTGGCATCGACCATTAAAGGTAAATTCAATTGCTGACAGCGCTCACGGCTTAAAGTTAAGCACACCAAACCACGCGCATGTGTAATCATGAAGTTAATGTCTTCTGGGCGGACGTGTGTCGCCGCAATGACCAAGTCACCTTCATTTTCACGGTCTTCATCATCCATCAGGATGACCATTTTCCCTGCACGGATATCTGCTACGAGCTCTTCAACGGTATTGAGCGGCATCAATCTTCACCTTTCTATTCGTCTGCAAATGACCAAAGTCTTTGCATTTTTGATTGTGGCATAGTCTAACGCTTTTTTAGACAGTTTGCCTATGCTTTTACTTTTCTGTACGTCGATTGTTATACACAGCCACGCGGGACTTTAAAAGAGTTGTGCCATTTAAAAATGAACAATCGGTTAAACTCATGGGGTCAAAATCGGCTCAAATTTCCGAGAAAACGGGGTTGAACTGCACCTTTCTATCAAATGAAGTGGTATTGATCAGGATGGTTTTGATTGCTAAGTGTTTAGGATCCTCACTTGAAATCACCAAGACGGGATGACTTATGCTTTATATGTCGAAAGTAAAATGCTGGTTTCAGTATTATAAATGCCAGAAATGGTTCGAATGCGCTCTAGGGTTTTATCAAAACTTTCTAAACTGTCCGATTTCAGCTCAACCAATAAATCCCATTTGCCATTGGTGGTATGCAGGGTATGCACCGAGGGATCAATTCTTAATTCTTTCACGACGGCACTGGTTTTGGTGCCTTCGACCATAATATTCATCCAAGCACGAATGGTGTTTTTCTCACTGCCCGGTTTTAAGCGGACGGTATAGCCCGTAATGATGCCACTCGATTCTAAATATTCGATTCGTTTCTGCACAGTATTTCGAGAAACGCGCACTTTGTGGGCAATATCGGTAATCGACATACGGGCATTGTCACGCAGTAAACCTAGAATTTGGCTGTCAGTATCATTCACTTTGATTTTCCAAATTATCATTTTGCTAAAATTTATTGCATTTTAATCAAAATTACAACTTTTTAGAGTCGTTTTGATTTTTCATACTATGTGTACTGGGTAACACTCCAGTTGGAACAGCACCGAGCTGAGGCGGTGTCCAATAGATGGGGTGTTTCCTATTTTGAATGGATTGAATTAATTAAATTCTCAGAGGATAAAATAATGTCTTTGTCGTATGAAATGGAAAATAGTGGCGCATGGCAAACCTACCTTGCTCAGATTAACCGTGTAGCACCTTATCTTGAAGAAGACTTAATCCCATTTATCAATACTTTAAAGCGTCCAAAGCGTGCGCTTATTGTCGATGTACCTATTGTTATGGACGACGGTTCTATTCAGCATTTCGAAGGTTACCGTGTACAACACAATTTGTCGCGTGGACCAGGTAAGGGCGGTATTCGTTACCACCCAGATGTAGAACTGAATGAGGTCATGGCCCTCTCAGCGTGGATGACCATTAAAACTGCGGTATTAAACTTACCGTATGGCGGTGCGAAAGGTGGCATTCGAGTAGATCCGCGGAAATTGTCTCCACGTGAACTTGAACGCTTGACGCGTCGTTTTACCACTGAAATTAGCCCAATCATTGGCCCACAAACCGATATTCCAGCACCAGATGTCGGCACAAATGCGGACATTATGGGTTGGATGATGGATACCTATTCCACGATCAAAGGTCATACCGTCACAGGTGTAGTGACGGGTAAACCTGTACATTTAGGCGGTTCATTGGGCCGTGTGCGTGCAACGGGTCGCGGCGTATTCGTGACAGGTTTAGAAGTTGCCAAGAAAATTAACTTAGCACTTGAAGGCAGCCGTATTGCCGTTCAAGGCTTTGGTAACGTGGGTAGCGAAGCCGCATACCTCTTCCATAAAGCCAATGCGAAAGTGGTGTGTGTGCAAGACCATACCGGCACGATTTTCAACGCAGACGGTATGAATGTTAAGCAATTGCAAGACTATGTTGCGATTCATAAAGGTGTCGCAGGTTTCCCTGATGCAACGTTAATTGAAGATGAAGCGTTCTGGGCAGTGGAGATGGATATTTTAATCCCGGCTGCGTTAGAAGGTCAGATTACTCCTGAGCGTGCGCAAAAATTGACTGCCAAATTGGTGTTGGAAGGTGCCAATGGTCCAACTTATCCAGATGCAGAAGATATTCTTTTACAACGTCAAATCATGATTGTTCCTGATGTGCTGTGTAATGCAGGCGGTGTAACCGTGAGTTACTTCGAGTGGGTTCAAGACATGGCAAGCTACTTCTGGACTGAAGAAGAAATTAATGAGCGTTTAGACAAGCTCATGATTAAAGCGGTTGAAGACGTTTGGCATACAGCAGATGACAAAGATTGCAGCTTGCGTACCGCAGCGTACATTTTGGCTTGTGAACGTATTTTGAAAGCACGTAAAGAACGAGGAATTTTCCCTGGTTAAGGGGAAGTTTTGTGCCCTTCGGGGCACATTCAAGTAACAACTACATCAGATTTATTAAGGAAGAACAGACCATGAACCAGAATAGCCAACCTAATCGCCAAGATTTTAATCAGTATATGGTGCCTGTTTTTGCACCTGCTCAATTTATTCCTGTGCGTGGCGAAGGTTCTCGTTTGTGGGATCAGCAAGGTAAAGAATATATTGATTTTGCAGGGGGCATTGCGGTGAATGCGCTTGGACATGCACATCCAGTTGCAGTCAAAGCCTTAGTCGAACAAGGTCAGAAGTTATGGCATATCGGTAACGGTTATACCAATGAACCTGTACTGACTCTAGCAAAACAATTGGTTGAAAGTACCTTCGCCGATAAAGTGTTCTTCTGTAACTCTGGTGCAGAAGCCAACGAAGCGGCTTTGAAACTTGCGCGCAAAGTGGGCCTACTTTCAGGCTCTGCGCGCAAGAATAAGATTATTGCATTTAAAAATGCTTTCCACGGCCGTACGTTATTTACCGTATCGGCGGGTGGTCAACCGAAATACTCGCAAGATTTTGCACCTTTACCAGAAGGCATTCAGCATCTTCCATTTAATGATTTGGATGCAGCGCGTGCAGCGATTGATGCCGACACTTGCGCAGTGATTGTTGAACCGATTCAAGGTGAGGGTGGAGTCATTACTGCTAATCCTGAATTCTTAAAAGGTTTACGTGAGCTGTGTGATCAACACGGTGCTGTACTAATTTTTGATGAAGTACAAACAGGCGTGGGTCGTACAGGGGCGTTATATGCCTATATGAACACTGAAGTGACCCCAGACATTTTAACCACAGCCAAAGCACTCGGTGGTGGTTTCCCAATTGGCGCCATGATTACCACAGATAAATACGCGAATATGTATGCGGTGGGAGATCACGGCACGACTTATGGCGGTAATCCATTGGCATCTGCTGTAGCAAATGCCGTGTTTGGTTTTATCAACACCCCTGAAGTATTGAATGGTGTACGTACCCGTGCGCAAATCTTTGCCGAAGGTTTAAAGCGTTTGAATGAACGTTTTGGCTTGTTCGAAGAAGTTCGCGGTCAAGGTTTATTGATTGGCTGTGTACTGAAAGCGGAATATGCAGGTAAAGCCAAAGATATCGTCACCCTTGCAGGTGAAGAAGGCTTGTTGGCATTGGTTGCAGGTCCAAATGTCGTGCGTTTCACGCCATCTTTAATTATTCCAGAAGCGGATATTGAAGCAGGTTTACAACGTTTTGAGCGTGCGCTCGCACGTTTCGTTGGCGCGTGATAGGTCACCGCTGATGATGATTGTTAGACATGCAGAGCATCGAGATTTAGATGACATCTTCATTCTGGCGGGGAAGTCGGGCGTAGGTCTGACTTCTTTACCCCAAAATAAAGAGATCTTACTGGCTCGAATTGCACGCACCCAAAAGACCTTACAAGGTCAAGCTGCGCCAAATGAGCAAGGTTATTTATTTGTTTTAGAAGATACCCAGTTACAGCGCGTGGTCGGTGTGAGTGCGATTGAAGTTGCGGTGGGTTTGACAGAACCATTTTATAACTTTCATGTGGGCAAGCAAGTGCATGCTTCACAGGCTCTGAATGTTTATAAGGCTTTAAATACCCTATTTTTAAGCAATGACCACACGGGATGTAGTGAGCTGTGCACGCTGTTTTTAGATCCTGAGTACCGTAAAGATCAAAATGGAAAATTGCTTTCTAAAATCCGTTTTCTGTTTATCGCTGCATTTCAACAGGCGTTTCAAAATACCCTGATTGCAGAAATGCGTGGTTATTCCGATGAAAATGGTCGATCACCCTTTTGGGATGCTTTGGGCTATCACTTTTTCAATATGGACTTCTCCACGGCGGATTACCTGAGTGGTATTGGGCAAAAAGTCTTTATTGCGGAATTGATGCCTCGCTTCCCTGTGTATACCGATTTATTGCCATTGGCAGCACAGCAAGTGATTGCGCAAGTCCATCCTCAGACGGTTCCAGCTTCTCGTGTTTTAGAGTCGGAAGGTCTGCGCTATCAAGGGTATGTCGATATTTTTGATGCAGGGCCAACCCTCGAAGCCGAAGTGAAAAACTTACGTGCAGTCAAGGAAAGCCAGACCTGTGCCGTGAAAATCGTAAGCAGTTTGCCAGAAGCGACAGGCCGTTATTTG
The DNA here is from genome assembly GCF_003105055.1 of Acinetobacter sp. AM. Taxonomy (NCBI): domain Bacteria; kingdom Pseudomonadati; phylum Pseudomonadota; class Gammaproteobacteria; order Moraxellales; family Moraxellaceae; genus Acinetobacter; species Acinetobacter sp. AM. Next base: position 23,430 of record NZ_QETG01000026.1, read on the forward strand.
GTGGCGAATGACCGTTATCACGATTATCGCGCAATTTTAATTCAACATGCTGCGGATGCAGATAACTTAAGTTTAACGGCTGAACAAGCCTATGCGCTTGGCGTACAAGCGGGGCAAAGTATTCGTATGTTGCCTTTAGACAAGATGGAGTCAAAATAATGTCACAAGGAAATTTATATATTAATGGGACATGGTCTCCAGCGCAGGGTGCAGCATGGAACAAACTCGATCCAGTTTCTCAAGAAGTAATTTGGCAAGGTGCAGAAGCTACGGCTGAACAAGTGGAACAGGCTTGTCAGTCGGCACGTGCTGCCTTTGCTGCTTGGGCACGTCGCCCACTTGCAGAGCGTATTGAGGTGATTCATCGCTTTGCGAGCTTGCTAGAACAAAATAAACAACAGTTAGCGACAGTCATTAGCCGTGAAACCAGCAAGCCAATTTGGGAAACCTTAACCGAAGTTCAATCGATGATTGCTAAAGTGGCCATTTCGATTCGCGCTTACCATGAACGTACAGGCGAAAGCGTAACGGAAATGGCCGATGGTGCAGCATCTTTGCGTCACCGTCCACATGGGGTATTGGCTGTATTTGGCCCATATAATTTCCCAGGTCACTTACCGAATGGTCACATTGTTCCAGCCTTAATCGCGGGCAACACCATTGTTTTTAAACCAAGTGAACTCACGCCGTGGACAGCAGAAGAAACCGTGAAGTTGTGGTATGAGGCAGGCTTACCAGCAGGCGTATTGAACTTGGTACAAGGTGGTCGCAGCACAGGCGAAGCACTGGCTCAATCCCATGAGATTGATGGCTTGTTGTTCACAGGCAGTGCCAATACGGGTTACCACTTACACAAGCAGCTTGCGGGCGCACCTGAGAAAATCTTGGCGCTGGAAATGGGCGGTAATAATGCACTGATTATCGATGAAATTACCGATATTGATGCGGTGGTGAACTTAACCGTCCAATCTGCCTTTATTTCAGCGGGTCAGCGCTGTACCTGTGCACGCCGTTTAATCATTAAAAATGGTGCTGTAGGTGATGCCTTCATTCAACGTTTGGCTGAGGTGAGCCGTAACTTGGTGGTGGGTCAGTGGGATGCACAGCCACAACCGTTTATGGGGGGCGTGATTTCATTGCATGCTGCACAGCAAATTTTACAAGCGCAACAACGTTTAGTGGATTTGGGCGCTGAGGTGTTATTGCCTGTGACTCAAGCAGATGCCAACAGCAGCTTGTTAAGTCCAGGTTTATTGGACGTTACAGGCATTAATAATGTGCCAGATGAAGAATATTTTGGCCCATTGAGCTGCATTTATCGTTATGACCATTTTGATGAAGCTGTAGCCCTTGCCAATGCAACACGTTTTGGTTTGTCAGTAGGTTTAGTTTCACCAGATCGTGAACTGTTCGAGCGTTTATTGATTGAAGCGCGTGCAGGCATTGTGAACTGGAATAAACCATTAACAGGCGCGTCAAGTGCCGCACCATTTGGTGGTGTTGGTGCATCAGGGAATCATCGTGCCAGTGCCTTCTATGCGGCAGATTATTGCGCATGGCCAATGGCATCATTAGAAAGTCAGCAGGTAAGCCTACCTGAAAAATTATCGCCAGGCATTGTGCTGTAAGTCGACAAAAAGGGAGTTTAGAAATGTCAGGCTATGAAATTAATTTTGATGGTTTAGTCGGTCCAACGCATCACTATGCGGGATTGTCTTTTGGAAACGAGGCCTCGACCAAAAACCAAAATAATCTTTCCAACCCAAAGTTGGCTGCCAAGCAAGGTCTGTTAAAGATGAAAGCTTTGGCCGACATGGGCTTAAAGCAAGGTGTATTTGCACCGCAAGAACGCCCACATGTGCCAACTTTGCGCAAATTGGGCTTCCGCGGGGATGATCATAGTGTGATTGAACAAGCGATGCGTACCTCGCCTGCATTGTTATCCGCTTTGAGTTCTGCATCGTGCATGTGGACAGCCAATGCGGCAACGGTTTCACCGTCGGCAGACAGTGCAGATGGTCGTGTGCATTTTACAGCAGCAAACTTGAACAACAAATTCCACCGTTCCATCGAGCATGAAACGACATCGCGTGTTATGGCGGCAATGTTTAATGATGAGCGTCACTTTGCTCATCATAAAGCTTTACCACCTGTGGCGTTGTTTGGCGATGAAGGCGCGGCGAACCATAACCGTTTAGGCGGTGCTTATGATCAAGCCAGCGTACAAGTGTTCGTTTATGGTCAGCAGTTCCTCGGCGGTGGTATTGGCCCGAAACACTATCCTGCGCGTCAGTCGCGTGAGGCGAGTGAAGCAGTAGCACGTTTACACCAACTCAAAGCAGAACAAACCGTTTTTGTTCAGCAGCATCCCGATGTGATTGACCAAGGGGTCTTCCACAACGACGTGATTGCGGTGAGTAACCAAAACGTCTTGTTCCATCATCAACATGCATTTTTAAACCAATCGGAAGCTTTGGCTGAAATTCGTGAAAAAATGGCGCGTTTGGGTCAAGACTTCGTGTCCATTGAAGTGCCTGATCAGCGTGTATCTGTGAAAGATGCGGTGAATACCTATTTGTTTAATAGTCAATTACTCACGCGTGCCGATGGCGGTATGAGCATTGTGGTGCCTGAAGAATCGCGTCAAAACCCAGCGGTATGGAGCTACTTGAACGACATGATTCAAATGGGTACCCCAATTGATGACATTAAAGTCTTCGACCTGCGTGAAAGTATGCGTAATGGCGGTGGTCCTGCATGTTTACGTTTACGTGTTGCAGTGAATGAAGCAGAACTGAATGCGATTAATCCGAATCTGTTTATGAATGATGCCTTGTTTACCCGTTTAAACACGTGGGTAGATCAATACTACCGTGACCAGTTGGCACAGCAAGATTTGGCTGACCCGCAATTATTGATCGAAAGCCGTACTGCGTTAGATGAGTTAACGCAAATTTTAGGCTTGGGTTCGGTATATCACTTCCAGCGTTAATTCACGAGTAAGGACAGCAGAAGATGGATTTTTTAAGTAGTGTGTTAGAGCAAAAAGTAGCTGCTTCAACCCGAGGCATACAGGACAATTTTAGCTGGGAATGGCTGGCTGAAGGGGTACTGTCTTTTACGCCTCAACAGGCTTATGAAAAAGCGATTGTGCTGTCCGCAGGTGTACATGGCAATGAAACTGCGCCAATCGAGTTATTGGCGCAGCTCAGTCAGGATTTATTTGCAGGTGTGTTACAGCTCAAAGTCAAATTAATGTTGATCTTGGGCAACCCTGTCGCGATTCGTTCAGGCCAACGCTATGTTGAAAATGATATGAACCGCATGTTTTGTGGTGCACATCAGCAATTTGCAGAAACCTTTGAAGCGAAGCGTGTGGCGGAGTTAGAGCAGTTGGTGGCAGATTTCTTTCAATCTTGCCCTACGCAGGTCAAACGCTATCACTATGATTTGCACACAGCGATCCGTCCGTCTTTGCTTCCGACGTTTGCTTTATTTCCTTATCAAACTCATCGCTATGATGCGGTCATGTTGGAGTGTTTAAGTGCTGCGGAACTGGATGCCTTGGTATATCACAACACGGCAGGCCGCACCTTCACGCACTATACCAGTTCAAGATTTCAGGCAGCGAGTTCAACCCTTGAGCTTGGTCATGCCAAACCTTTTGGTCAAAATGATTTGGCAGCATTTGCTGCAATTAATCAAGTTCTACGTGCGGTAGTGGCAGAACAACCTTTACCTGCACGCCAAAAGTCAGCAATTAAAAACTTTCGTGTCGTCGATTCGATTATCAAAACTGAAGATGACTTTCAGCTTAATCTTGCCGATTCTGCCCCCAATTTTTCGATGTTCCAATCGGATGCAGTGATTGCCCTACAACAGGGCAAACCTTATGTGATTGCACCAGAACAGGTCTGGATTTTATTTCCAAATACCCAAGTGAAAAAAGGCTTAAGGGCTGGCTTGATATTAACTGAGCTTCGTGCGTGATTATTCGTCTCGATTTATTAAATATGATGATGGTGGTTTATCGAACTTAAATCGTTAAATTAATTTTCAATGGAATTGAATATATGGATATTGTGAAAAATATTAATGCAATATTTACATCCAGTGATTATGGGTTCGCTTCTAATCAGTGGATAAACTCGCGTCATGTTTTTATTAAGCTACTGTTTTTTAATACTAAATTAATAAATTTGGTATAGATTTTGCAATCTGTGTCGTAATTATTTGATCGCTGTTTTTATTTTAAAGATGCGATTAAATAATAAAATTAATGTTATTGAAAAATAATATGTAGCTTAATTTTGGATAGATATGAAATAAGTGAATATTTTATGTCAGTCCCGTATTTGCATCTTTTTTGGATGTGAATTGGAGTAAAAACATGATGAATGGAAAACAGACCCATCAACAAAAAGAGCCTTTAGAAGGTGATTTACTGGGTGGACATCATTACGAGTCAGTTGAGGAAGAACAACTGCAACGCTCACTGACCAATCGTCATATTCAGATGATTGCGATTGGTGGTGCGATTGGTACAGGTCTCTTTATGGGGTCGGGCAAGACACTAGCGGTGTCGGGGACTTCGATCATCTTAACTTACCTCATTATTGGCTTCTTCTTCTTCTTCGTCATGCGTGCGATGGGGGAATTACTGCTTTCTAATACCAATTACAAATCTTTTGCAGACTTTGCAACGGCTTATTTGGGGCCGTGGGCAGGCTTCTTTTTGGGTTGGTCGTACTGGCTCAGTTGGATTGTCACCGCAATTGCGGATGTGATTGTGATTGGGGGCTATGCACAGTTTTGGTATCCCGATTTACCCGCATGGATACCCGCCTTCACCTCTATTGCCATTTTGACTTTGTTGAACTTTGTCGCGGTAAAACTATTTGGTGAAGTGGAGTTCTGGTTTGCCTTAATTAAAATTATCGCGATCATTATGTTCCTCTTGGTTGGCGTCTACCTGATTACGATTGGTTTTGTTTCTCCAGATGGTGTGAAAGCGTCTTTGGCCCATGTGGTCGAGAAAGAGTCACTGTTCCCTTATGGTCTAACGGGCTTCTTGGCTGGTTTCCAAATTGCGGTATTTGCCTTCGTCGGGATTGAATTGGTGGGTACTACAGCGGCAGAAACCAAAGATCCGCATCATGCTTTACCACGCGCAATTAACTCAATTCCATTACGTATTTTATTGTTCTATATCGGTGCTTTGGTTTGTATTATCGCAGTCACTTCGTGGTCGCAGATTTCTCCAGACAAGAGTCCATTTGTTGAAATGTTTACTTTAATTGGTTTGCCTGCGGCAGCCAGTATTGTCAACTTTGTCGTGGCCACTTCTGCCATGTCTTCTGCGAATAGTGGTGTGTTTGCCACCAGCCGGATGTTGTTTGGTTTAGCGGTAGAAAAAGATGCACCAAAAAGTTTTGCAAAATTATCGAAAAGCAAAGTGCCTGTATTGAGCTTAATGTTCTCGATGTTCTGTGTGGTGGTCGGCACTTCAATTCTGTTCATTGTGCCGGATGTCATGACGGCATTTATCATCATTTCAGCCTTTACCTCGATTTTGTGTATTTTCACCTTTGCTATGATTATTTTGTCGTACTTGGCTTATCGCAAAAAAGCGCCTGAACTGCATGAACAGTCGGCGTATAAAATGCCGGGTGGCCGTTTTATGGCATGGTTTACCTTGTTGTTCCTGATTTTTGTGGTGGCGATTTTGGCACTCGATCATGACACCATGATTTCTTTGGCCTTCTCTCCAATCTGGTTTATTGGATTGGGCATTGCTTATTACTATAAAACGAAAAAATATGCAGAGCGTAACTGGATTTTGACCCATGGTCGCCGCATTGAACAGGATGAAATGCCAGAAAATAATTAATGAAGCGTGAGAGAGGGTATTGCCCCTCTCTTTTTTATAACGACGAAGAGGGATTTGTCTTGAAAAAAGTAACATTATTGACATGTATGTTGGGGGTGGGGCTACTGAATATCAGTAGCACGATGGCGGCACCTTTATTGACGCCACATCTTTCAGCGACACAGGCAGCGGCACCACAAGCCAATGCTTGGGTTGAAATTAATGTGCAGACCTTTGAGCAGAATATTCAGACCTTACAACAGCAACTACAGGACAAAAGCCAGATTTGTGCGGTCATGAAAGCCGATGCTTATGGTCACGGTATTCAGTTGCTCATGCCGAGCATTATCAAGTTGAATGTGCCCTGTGTCGGCATTACCAGTAATGCCGAAGCCGCGATGGTGCGCCAGTCGGGCTATCAAGGTCGCATTTTAAGACTGCGTGCAGCCACCGATCAAGAAATTCAAAATGCTGCTTCCTTAAATATGGAAGAGTTGTTGGGTAACTATGAACAAGCACAGCGCTTGTCTGTATGGGCTAAACAACAGGGTTTAACCCTTGCGTATCATTTGGGTTTAAATGCAGGGGGGATGGATCGAAACGGTTTAGAGCTGGACAGTGAAACAGGCAAACAACAAGCACTGCATATGACCAAACTGCCAAATTTAAAGTTGGTCGGCATCATGACGCATTATGCCGTAGAAGATCAAAAATATGTGCAGGAACATTTAGCTGTGTTTAATCAACAAGCCGACTGGTTGATTAAAAAAGCCAAACTCAAGCGTGAAGATTTAACCTTGCACACAGCCAATTCATTTGCCACTTTAACAGTGCCAGAGTCACATTTAGATATGGTCCGTGCAGGTGGCGTGATTTATGGCGACAGTATTCCTGATCGGGTGGAATATAAGAAGCTGATGACTTTTAAAACCCAAGTAGCTACAGTGAATGCCTATTTAAAAGGTACAACTGTGGGTTATGACCAGACCTATACTTTAAAGCGTGATTCATTATTGGCGAACTTGCCAATAGGCTATTCGGATGGTTACCGTCGTGCCTTTAGTAATAAAGCCTATGTGCTGATTCGTGGACATAAAGTCCCTGTGGTTGGGCGTACCTCCATGAATACCACCATGGTGGATGTTACTGATTTTCCAGATGTTCGTGCCAGTGATGAAGTGGTGTTGTTTGGTCAGCAAGGCAATGAAAGCGTCAAGCAAAGTGATTTAGAAGAATACAATGGTGCTTTGCTGGCAGATGTCTACACCATGTGGGGCAATTCCAATCCTAAAATTGTAGTGCGATAAATTCGCCAAAATACCTTGAAGTAATGTATTGCCCCCTGCATCCAGTAGGAGGTAATTTTATGGGGTGTCGATCAGACGTTTTAATGAAAGGCATCTGTATTCGTATGGATCGTTGATGGTCAGTTGATAAGCCTCGCCTTCAGAGCAGTTTTTGACATCAAACTCATATATGCTACGGAGTGATGCAGGCAGTCCTGAACTTTGGCTAAGTTTTTTATCATAGGTCAGAATAGGACCTGCGCCCAAAGTTCGATCTTGAAAACCATTGAATCGATTTGCCAGATCACATTCATCATCGCTAGCTTGTTCGATCTAGCCAAACACCGCATCGAGACCTCAACCCTCGTCACTCACTTCACCACAACGTTTAAACCCAGTTAATTCATCTCGGTGGTCCTTTAAGGGAGGTGTGAGGGGTAGTTTTTAGTTGTGGTTGTTTTTTGTTCGTGATGTGGCATGTACACACTAGAGCTTTACCGTGATGCAAAAATGCTTTTAAAACACAGGCAACGGCTATTTGGGTGCAAAACTTTTGAGTGGGTTATTTTCTAGAAGATTGCTGGTGAATCAGATCAATTCTGTAAAAAATTGGCGGGCTACTTGAATGAAAATTGGATGGATTATTCAGATTTAAATTTTAGCCATAAAAAAGCCCTAATCTTTCGACTAGGGCTTTTTTGAATCTGGAGCGGGAAACGAGACTCGAACTCGCGACCCCAACCTTGGCAAGGTTGTGCTCTACCAACTGAGCTATTCCCGCATATTGAGCAGTTTTTTCTAAAACTTACACTAAAAAATTTGGAGCGGGAAACGAGACTCGAACTCGCGACCCCAACCTTGGCAAGGTTGTGCTCTACCAACTGAGCTATTCCCGCATGCCGTGTATAATACAGTATGAAAAATGATGGTCAATATGTTTCTGAAAAAACTTGTATCAATTGCATAAAATAAAAGCATTTTATGCCAGATTTTCTAAAAATCTGGGCTTGTAGCAGTAAAAGTTGTGAGTGAATACAAAACATAAGGGTAGAACCGCTATACTGTAAGTCAGTTAAAAGATAAAGGCAGATCCTCATGAGCTTAGAATTACAACTGCGCGACCGCTTACAACAATTGGCACCAATTTATCTAGAAATCGTAAATGAGTCTGCGGGACATGGTGGTTATTTCCCAGGCAAAGAGTCACATTTTAAAGTGGTGATTGTCAGTGAAGCCTTTGATGGCTTACGTTTAGTACAACGTCATCAGAAGGTTTATGCTGCTGTAGGTGATTTATTGGCACCGAGTCGCATCCATGCATTAGCCCTGCATGCCTTTGTAGAATCGGAATGGCAGGGACAGGACACTTCAAGCCCAGAATGTGCACATGCACCTAAGCATTAAGGATATTGGCTGGTTATGGATGCTCAAATGTTGTTAATGCTGCATTGGTTGGCTGTTGTACTGGCGGGTGTGGCAATTGTGATTCGCGCGCGGAGTTTATTTTCGGGAACCGAAGGCAATTTGCCGAATCCATCTGCACGTACATTCTTTGTGGCTTTTCAGCACAGTGCTATGACCTTGTTGATTTTGACGGGTGTTGCCTTGTTGGTGATGAAAGGTTTTGATGTACAGTCTTGGTTTTATGCCAAAATCATTCTGTTTTTAGTACTTTTGTCTTCTTTAAGCAAAGCCTATAAGAAGCAGGATCAGATTGTCTTGGCGCAACGCCGTGCAGGCTTATTTTTAGCCGTAGTGGCGTTTATTGCAATTTTAGGCTTGGTGATGATTCAGCCAAATTTTGGTTGATTGTCAGACATTTTCGATAGCGATAAAAAAATGATCGATTACACTGCTTAATGATCATAGATAAAAATTAAGGGAGGGGGGAATATGCGGACACGTGTGGTGTTTAATCAGAAAGGTGGTGTGGGCAAGTCGAGTATTACCGTCAATTTGGCTGCGATTAGCGCGTATCAGGGATTGAAGACACTGGTGATTGATTTGGATCCGCAAGCCAACTCCAGTCAATATTTATTGGGTGATGATGCCACCTATTCGGTTGATAAACCTGCATTAGAACCGAATATTGAAAACTACTTCGATGACGTTTTGGGGACAAGTCAAAGTAAAGCTGGGCTATTAGGCAATGCGATTGGATCGTTATTAAAGAATCGCCCCAAAGGTCTAGAAAGTTATGTGCATCAAACCCCGTTTAAGCAACTCGATGTTATTCCTGCAAGTCCAAGTTTAGGGGCTTTGGCCTATGCTTTAGAAGCCAAACATAAAATTTATAAATTACGGGATGCCTTAAAGTTACTCGAAGGTAAATATGACCGTATCTATATTGATACACCGCCTGCGTTTAATTTCTTTACTTTATCTGCATTAATTTCGGCAGATCGCGTGTTAATTCCATTTGATTGTGATGTGTTCTCGAAACGTGCCTTACAAAGCCTGATTGAAAATGTGATTGAAACCCAAGATGATCATAATGACCAATTGGAAATTGAAGGTATTGTAGTGAATCAGTACCAAGCGCAAGCTAAATTACCTCGTGAAGTGGTGCAGCAATTGAAGGATGAGGGGCTGCCTGTATTGGAAAATATGTTGCCGCCTTCGGTACTGATGAAAGAATCCCATCATCAGAACCAGCCATTAATCTATTTGGCGAAAGATCACAAATTGACGCAGGCCTATCTTTCATTGTTCAATGAAATTGAGCAAAAATAAGATTGAGAAAAGTTATGAAAAAAATTGCTTTATCTATCCTTGCAGCAAGTAGTGTATTGCTTACAGCGTGCGCAACTACGGTCAAACCGACCTATGTTTCTCCAACGCAATATCAGTCTTTGAACTGCCAACAGCTACAGGCAGAATATGACCGAATTCAGCAATATTTAAACCAAGGTGTTTCTGTGGCAAAACGTACAGGTGTTGGTGTTGGTGTGGGTGTTGGCTTGGGTGGCGGTTGGAGTCACGGTGGTGGCTGGGGCTTTGGTCCAAGTGTTTCATTAAATATGGGACAGTCTTCAAATACCAAAAAAACCGAAATTTCACGTTTGATGGGGCAACAGGATGCGATTGTGCAAGCTGCACAGTTTAAAAATTGCCCCATTAAGGTGGTTCCAAGAACTTAAACCAGAAGAATCTCACCCTCTAGCGAAAAGATTGAAAAGCGCTAGAGGATGAAATTTTTTCAAAATATTTCAATAATAATACCAATATAAACAGTGTATTAGGTTGTATTGAGAGTTAAATCTAACCTGTTGAGTCTCAATTTAAACTGAGCTTAGCTTGTTGTTTGGGGCAGCTTTCAGATAAGGTGTGCAACAATTTGCATTTGAGTGATAGGTTTTGATGATTGAGAGTTGGCTGTTTGTTTTTGCAATGATTGCAGTGTTTCTGATACCGGGACCAACCAATGCATTACTGGCAAGCTCTGCTCATCAACAAGGTGTGACTAAAACCAGTTTACTTATTCCAGCCGAATTATTGGGCTACATTTATGCAATTAGTTTGTGGTCGCTGTTTATCCATTTGACCAGTCCAGTCTGGCCGCATTTGATTACTTTGCTGCATGTGTTGAGTGCATTGTATGTGTTCTGGATCGCATTCCATTTATGGAAATCGACACATCTGCAATCACATCATCAAAAGCATCCTCATATTCGTCCACATCAATTGTTTTTTTCAACGCTCAAAAACCCCAAAGCACTGCTTTTTGCCGCAGGAATTTTACCGTTAGAAATGTGGAACAGTAGTTTGAGTGCAGGACTGGTATTTTTGGTCTTTTCTTTAATTTTGGTTCCAGCCGCATTGTTTTGGATGGTCTTTGGCAAGGCTATTTTGGCAGGGAATTTAAAGCCAATAAAAGCCGATCATTTATATAAAGGATCGGCCATGTTATTGCTGATTTGTATGTTACCTGTGGTGATGCGCTTCTTTTAAGCCTTCTTTTTTGCTAATTTCTGGCGAATAAAACCAATAATACCCGGCAAGACACTGATTATAATAATCCCGAAGATGAGGTGAGTGAAATTCTCTTTCACAATAGGCATGTTGCCAAATAAATAACCGAGTGTAACGAACGAGGCAATCCAGCAAAAAGCACCAATTAAATTATAGGTTAAAAAGAATTTATAATTCATTTGTCCAGCACCTGCGACAAAGGGCGCGAAGGTTCGAGCAAAAGGCACAAAGCGTGCAAAAATAATGGTTTTACCACCATGCTTTGCAAAGAATTTTTGTGTATTAATCAGATGTTGTTTATTAATAAAACGTGAATCAATTTCAAATACCCGTGGCCCAATATATTTGCCAATATGGTAGTTTAGAGTATCGCCCAGTACAGCAGCAACGAACAGCAAAATGCCCAATACCCAAGGATCCATGGCTCCTGTAGAAGCTGCTAGCGCACCCGCAGCAAATAACAAGCTGTCACCCGGTAAAAATGGCATGACCACCAAACCCGTTTCGACAAAAATGATTAAAAATAAAATAGCGTAAATCCATACCCCATAATTTGTAATAAATTCGAGTAAATGGTCATCTACGTGTAAAATAAAATCAAGGAGTTCCATGGGGTAAAACATCGCGAAAATGTAGCCAAATCCTAGCAGCCCATATACGGAAAGTCAGTATAAAAACGTAATTAATTTTAGCTATCCATCGTTTCAAATATAAAACGATAAGTCTGAAAATAAGTATTTATTCTATAATCATTAAAAACTAAGCTGTGCCTATCCACAAAATTAAGAAAAGGTTCAATTATGTTTAATCCCAATGTTGTTGTGAAAAATATCGTGACTCAACCTGCGTTTGATAACGCCGTGAGTTTAATCGCTCGTGTGCTCCTCGCCTATATCTTTTTGGTTGCAGGTTGGGGAAAACTCACCGCTTATAGCGCAACGGTGGGTTATATGGAGGCGATGGGTGTACCTGGTGCGCTACTTCCCTTAACCATCTTGGTTGAGTTTGGTGGTGGTTTAGCGCTGTTTTTTGGTTTTCAAGCGCGCTTTGCTGCTTTAGGCTTAGGTGTTTTTAGTATCATCACTGCTTTCATTTTTCATGGCGGTGCGGAAGATGCCATTAACTTTATGAAAAACTTTGCCATGGCGGGCGGTTTGTTTTTCTTAATGCTGCATGGTGCAGGTAAATTGAGTCTAGATGCCCTCATTGAAAAATAAGATATCTAAATTATTTGCCGTGGGGTTACTAAATCCTATTGCGATTCACAAGCACCGACAAATTCGGTGCTTTTTATTTAAACATTTGTTTTGTAAATATATTTATTGATTGTCCAAATAGTGTGCTTAATATAGGGAAAAATGTTAGAATATGGCGCTTATATTCGCTTGCCTATTATAGTTGTTTGTCATGACTACCAATTCTCAAATTACTGAAGATCGTATCCTTATTTTGGATTTCGGCTCTCAATATAGTCAACTTATTGCACGTCGCGTACGCGAGGCGGGCGTTTATTCTGAAATGTATGCCTACGATATGTCTGAAGAAGACATCCGTACGTTTAATCCAAACGGTATTATTTTATCGGGTGGACCAGAAAGTGTGCATGAAGAAGGCAGTCCACGTGCACCGCAAGTGGTGTTTGAATTAGGTGTACCTGTATTGGGAATCTGCTACGGTTTCCAAACCATGTCTGAACAACTCGGTGGTAAGGTTGAAGCGGGTACAGTACACGAATTTGGCTATGCTGAAGTTGATATTCAACAGCGTGACCATCTCATTGGTCAACTTCAAGACCGCGAAAACCAATTACATGTGTGGATGAGCCATGGCGATAAAGTCAGCCGTCTACCAGAAGGTTTTGTAACCACAGCCAGCACACCGAGCTGCCCATTTGCTGCGGCATCTGATGAAAGCCGTCGCTTCTATGGCGTACAGTTCCATCCAGAAGTAACGCATACTGCAAAAGGTGCAGAGTTATTGGTTAACTTTGTACACAAAATTTGTGGTTGTGGCGGTTTATGGACACCAGAACACATTATTGACCTTCGTGTAGAACAATTACGTCAACAAATTGGTGATGAAAAAGTTCTCCTTGGTTTATCTGGCGGTGTCGATTCATCTGTGGTTGCAGCGTTATTGCACAAAGCAATTGGCGATCAGTTGACCTGTGTATTTGTTGACAATGGTTTACTTCGTTTAAACGAAGGCGATCAAGTCATGCAAATGTTTGCTGAAAACATGGGTATCCGTGTGATCCGTGCCGATGCTGAAGAGCGTTTCTTGACTGCGTTGGCAGGTGAAGTTGATCCTGAGAAAAAACGTAAAATCATTGGGCGTGAGTTCATTGCAGTCTTTGCTGAAGAAGCACGTAAACTTGATGGCGTGAAATTCTTGGCGCAAGGGACGATTTACCCAGACGTGATTGAATCTGCTGCAAGCAAACAAGGTAAAGCACATGTGATTAAATCACACCACAACGTGGGTGGTTTACCAGACGATTTAGAATTTGAATTGGTTGAGCCATTACGTGACTTGTTTAAAGATGAAGTACGTAAATTAGGTACAACTTTAGGCTTGCCGCACAGCATGATTTACCGTCATCCATTCCCAGGTCCAGGTTTGGGTGTGCGTATTTTGGGTGAAGTTAAAAAAGAATATGCGGATATTCTTCGTCTTGCGGACGACATCTTCATGCAAGAGCTTCGCGACAGCGGTTGGTATGACAAGACTGCACAAGCATTTGCCGTGTTCCAACCTGTGAAGTCAGTTGGTGTTGTCGGTGATGGTCGTCGTTATGCATGGGTCATTGCACTGCGTGCGGTTGAAACTGTGGACTTCATGACGGCTCGTTTTGCACACTTACCGTATGAATTGGTCGACAAAATCTCGACGCGTATTATGAATGAAATTAAAGATGTATCACGTGTTGTATACGATGTGTCATCTAAGCCACCAGCAACGATTGAGTGGGAATAATTTAATTATTCTATTAAGATAACGGAGCTTAGGCTCCGTTTTTCTTTTGGGGTGATATGAATCAAGAATTAATATTAAAAATCCTTGTGGGTGTGATTTCTTCATTAATAATGATATCTCTAACTTATATTTTTAAGCGGAGGCAGCTTTATGTAGCTGCGGAGAATTTATATCGAAATTCTGGGATTAGTAATAAGGGTGTTTTATGTGAAATAAGTATATTTAACAGAGGGAGACTAATAGAGGAAGATATACGAGTAAGTCTGGATAATTCACTAAAATATGAATTAGTAGCATTTAATGATTCTAATATGACTTTAGAAAATAATATTATTAAAGTTGCGCGATTGCATAAGAAATCTAAAGTTAGTGTCTTAATCTTAGTTGAAAATGGTGATTTTAGTCATAAACAGATTCTGCAAGTTGACTCAAAGATTGAGAAAGGAAAAATTATAGAAAAAATTGAAGATGTACCTCCTAATTTGTTGGACTTGATCCTAGCATTTTCTTTATTGCTTCCATTTATTGGTGTAAGTGCATGGGCTGGATACATCTTTAGTGAAACTAAGAATATTAACTCATTAAATGAAAAATTAGATCCGAAAACGCGTGAAATTGTACAAGCAGAACAAAAACTTTCAGAGGCAAAAGATAATTATATCCGTGATAAAACTTATTATGTGGGTGCTCAGTATAAAAAGCTTGAGAAAATTGGATGGATTAATTTAGTAAATTATGAAGGTTCAAATCTATCAAAAAATTATGTTGGTACAGAATTTCCGATACGCTTCTTAAAGAAACAAATAGTAGATGATAATCATGCTATTTATGCTTTTGAGCTAATTAATAAAACAGCTCTATCCTTTAGTGCAAATGTTGATATCGCTGATAAAAGTTTTATCCAAGAAAAGGAAAATTTAATCGAATACTTTACTTCAATTGATGAAGTGCCAACATTGTCTAGAAGAGTAATTATTACGAAACCTATAAATTTAAAAAAATTTGATAAATTGGAGTTTTCAATTAGGACTAAAGGCACTTCTTACGATGATAGTGAATATATTTATGATTTGGTTTATCGGATTGAGTAGTTGTTAAATTATATTTATTACAATGGATTTCTGTTCTTTAATTTGAATTCTAATTGAGCAAAATAATGGTATGTATGAAAATTACTATGATGTCTTTTAAGGACGCGTAAGCATCCTTTTTTATTGCTTAGGATTCAGATCCATTTTTAACAAAAAAATAATTCACATTTAAAACAAGATGTTCAGTTCATAAGAACGAGGAATTGTTGCTTTAAGATATATAAAGATATATCTTAATAAATATAAATTCATCGATAAAGCGAATAATCATCATGAAACATGGTTCTCATCCAGACTATGAGTCTTATGCCCACCATTCAGAACGCCCACATGGTGGACGTCGTGGTCGTTTATTTGAAGCTGGTCGTATGAAACTGCTGGTGTTGTACCTGATTGCCCAAGCTCCAAAACATGGTTATGAGCTGATTAAAGACATCAGTGAGTTGGTGGGCGGGGGATATAGTCCAAGTGCGGGCACCATCTATCCGACTTTAACTTATTTAGAAGATATGGGTTTTATTCAGGTGCAACTGACAGAAGGAGATCGTAAGCAGTTCTATATTACGGATGCAGGAAAAGCACATTTAAAAGAACAGCATTCCGTGATCCAACAGCTATTAGAGAAGTTGGAAACCAAGCGTGATATACAAAGTAAAGATGAATTGATGGATATTCATCGTGCGATGGAAAACTTAAAAACTTCACTACGTTTAAAACTAAATGCCAAATCTGTTGATGCAGAAACCGTACGTCAAATTGCTGCACAAATTGATGCGGCTGCCGTGGCAATTAGTCGACTTTAATTGTTAACGAGAGAGATGCCACATGTAGAGTCAGGAATTACTGAAACAGGCACATTTAAAAGCCTCTTTAGCCCGAACATCCATTTTGCAGCAGTTATTGGATGCCACAACAGCGTGTAGTGCAGAACGGCTGTATTTGCAGTTGCAACAGCAACAAAGCGGTTTGAGTTTGGCCACAATCTATCGTGTACTGACCGAGTTGGAGCAAGCACAATTGATTGAACGGCAATACCATCAGCGTGCCAAAGCCAGTTTTGTAATGCATCAGCAACAAACTCAGTTTCAAATTTTAGATTCGCAAACTGGGCAAATAAAAGCTTTTGAACATGACAATTTATCTAAATATCTAGAGCAGTTGGTCGATGCTATGCAACAGCAGTTGGTGATAGTTGAACTCACTTTGCATGTGCAACCTAAATCAGAATATGAATCGAATATATCTAGAGGAAAATAAAATGAAACAGCATCAATATCATATTACGGTACAACATCTTTGTGATGCCAAGGGGCAACCATCAACCTATACTGAGAAATTGGCTTTTAATGTCGGCAATCATGATGATATTTTAGCCATTGTTGAACGTATGTAACAGGCAAAATTATTTGATGCAGAAGCAACCGCTGCATTTGCAGTCGGTTTAAAGTTGTTTGGTGAAACTCTGTTGGAGAATCGACAACATCCACTGTTCGAGCAGTTATTGCCGCAGTTCGGGCAGTTTATGAAACATCTTAAACAGACCTTGGCGCAACAGAACACAGTTCAAGAAAGAAATGAGTCCTGATTTCCATAGAATTGCGTTAGGCCTCATTGGGTAAAGGATCAAAACAGACCACTTGATTACGACCATTTTGTTTGGCGCGATAAAGGGCAACATCGGCCTCTTTAATCAACAGATGTAAATCGACATCTTTAGGATCAAGCTGTGATACACCAATCGAAATAGTGAAATGAAGTTGAATATTATTACCAATATATACCGTGGAAGATTCAATTTTTTGTCTTAAACGATTGGCAATCATCATGGCATCTTCCAGTGTGGTTTCAGGAAGAAGTGCAACAAATTCTTCACCGCCAAAACGTGCCAAAACATCTTCACGACGCATTTCTTTGCGCGCGATTTCTGCAATATTTTGTAGAACTTGATCGCCAATGTCATGACCATGGTTGTCATTGATGCGTTTAAAAAAGTCGACATCAAACATGAGTAAACAAATGGATTGATATTGCGGCCATTGATGGATTTTTTGATCGGCAATCAATTCGAATTGGCGACGGTTATTTAATTGAGTCAGCTCATCGGTATGTGCCAATTCACGTAACATATGGCGATCCCATTCTTCGAGCATAGAGCGTAGAAAGGTGCGGCGTGCATTTAAGGTGTTATTCCAACTGATATAGAGGCTAAAGATGAGAATTGGAATATAGACCAGTAAAAAGATAATCGTTTGTTGCAGAGTATTATTAAGATGTATGACGCCAGAAATAATGACAGCACTGATGAGTAATGCGGTTAACACTGAAGGTCGAAAGCGGACTTGAATAGATAAACAGCCCAATAAGATAAAAATGACCGAAGCATATTGATAAAAATAAACACTCGAGTTTTCGGATTGATGGAGTAGCCAGAACCATACTGTGGCAGCGAAGGCACTCGAGATCGGTAGTAATAAGTCTAAAGTTAGAATGTTTTTACAGTATTTAAACATCGCCCAATTCAACAGCATAAAGCTTGATACTGCACTTGTACGTGCTATGCCTGAAAGATAGACAATATCAGGCAATAAAAACCAATCTGCAAAAAAATAGCAGAGAAAGGACAGTTGTGCTAAAAAATTAATTTGTCTTAAATGGTGTCGTTGATGCACGTTCTGATAGCTGTAATAACACTCCTCAAATTGCGGAGGAAGGGGAGCATTGTGGTCTTGTAATGCACTCACGATTGCTGCACGATTTTCAGGTTCGCATAATTGGGAGGGTAAAATGTAAGTATCAGGGGTATGTTGAGTTTTATTGCGATTTTCTAATCCAATGCTGTGCTTATGACCCAATTCAGTTTGTCCATCTCCTCCTTTAATCATAGGCTACTGCTCCATTGTATCTACAATGTATTCTTATGAAATAATAAACATTAATCACAGTTTTGTATATAAAATGCACACTTTTTATTGAAATAGATATGTGAAACCTAATTCGTTTTTGTTGTTCATATTTTTTCATTTTATTAGATAAATGCGATGCATTATATAGACAGCCGTATTTTATTGTATGGAATTTTTATCTTTCAGATAAAGATTTGCAGGTAAATTTTAAATTGAACTGGTCGTTTGTAGAGGTTATCGCTATGCTGATGGTATTGGAAAAACATAATTTAGGATAACAACATGACGAATAGTAACTATATTGAACTTTCAGATTCAGATGATTGTGAAAAATATATTAACCAATTTATTCAAGAGTTTCCTCTACGTTCAGCAGAAATTGGTCAAGGGACCATCATTAAACGTGCCTTGCCTAGTCGACACAAACGTATGATTGGAGCATGGTGCTTCTTGGATCATGCTGGTCCAGTTAGCTTTCCGCAAGGGGATGGTTTAGATGTAGGGCCACATCCACATATTGGTTTGCAAACCTTCACATGGATGATTGAAGGTACGATGATGCATACCGATAGTTTAGGGTCGAAACAGCTAATTCGCCCGAAACAGGTGAATTTGATGACTGCTGGATATGGTATTTCGCATACCGAAGTTGCCCCTGCGACAGAAACCCATATGCATGCAGCACAACTCTGGATTGCTTTACCTGATGACAAGCAGAATATGGCGCCGCGTTTCGATCATTATCCAGAATTACCCACTTTAGAGCAGGATCAAGTTGAGTTTACAGTGTTGGTGGGCGAGTTCTTACAGGTGGTTTCCCCTGTAAAAGTGCATACGGAGCTGTTGGGTGTCGATATGAGAGCTTCTGTTTCTACCTCGACGCGTTTGTCACTTAATCCTAAATTTGAATATGGCTTTTTGGCATTGGAAGGCACTGCGGTTATCAATGGTCATGAATTAAATGATGACAACATGTTGGCACTAGAACCTGGTGTAACAGAAATTACAGTGGAATTGCATGAGGGTGCGCGTATTCTGCTGCTTGGGGGAGAACCCTTTGAGTCCGCAATTTTACTGTGGTGGAACTTTGTAGGACGCACCCAAGAAGAGTTGCAGCTAGCACGTGAACAGTGGGTCAATCAAGAAGAACGCTTTGGAAATATTCCTGATTATGATGGGCCGCGTTTAGAAGCCCCTGTTTTCCCAGACAAAATGAAAGCATCAAAATAACAAAGGAACAATAAGATGAGTATTATTGCGCAAGCACAAGTTCGAACGCGGTCAGAGCCTTGGTTAGGCGACATCTCAAGTGGGACACATCATTTTCTCACAGATAAACCTGCCTCATTTGGGGGGCAAGATTTGGGGCCAGCTCCCTATGATTTTATTTGTTCAGGTTTGGTGTCATGTACCATGATCACGCTGCGTATGTACGCACAGCATAAGCAAATTGATTTGGGTGATTTTAGCGTGGAAGCCGAGTTTCATGGCAATAAGGATGGGCAGGAATGGATTGAGCGTCGGTTATCTTTTCAGCAGCCTTTATCAGAAGCATTGCAACAGAAAGTCCTTGAGATTAGTGAAAAGACCCCTGTCACCAAAACTTTATTACGTAGTTTAGAAATACACACCCGCCTGATGTAATCAGGCTTTTTATATTCAGGAGAATTGCTGAGGTTAAGCAATTCCGATATTGGTAAATTGAGGCTAGGGCATGATTACCTTACATCATTTGGAGCAATCCCGCTCTTTTCGCATTTTATGGGCTTTGGAGGAGTTAAATCTGAGTTATCAGATTCAGTTTTATCGACGTTTAGCAACGCTTGCTGCGCCACCTGAATTAAAGCGGGTACATCCTTTGGGTAAGGCACCTGTTTTAACGGATGGAGAGGAAAGTATTGCTGAATCTGCTGTGATTTTAGAGTATTTGCAAGAACAGTATGATGCACAGCAACAGTTCAAACCGCAGGACCATGCCAATAAACAACAATACCGTTATTGGATGCATTATGCAGAAGGCTCATTAATGCCGCTGTTGGTGATGCAGTTGGTGATGAGTAATGTACCGCAGCATGTTCCTTTTCTGATTAAGCCTGTCGCGAAAAAAATTACCGCAGGGGTGAAAACGGGGTTTATTCAACCGCGTTTAAAAGATCATGTGCAATTTTTAGAAAGCTATTTGGCCACCCATGATTATTTTGCGGGTACGTTCTCTTTTGCAGATATTCAGATGAGCTTTCCTTTGCAGGCATTAGTGTCGAGAACTCAGGGGAAATATCCTCATATCCAAGCCTTTATCCAGCGTATTGCTGAGCGTCCTGCATTTGCACGAGCGAAAAGTAAAGAGCAGGCTTTATAATCGTGCAAACATAAAAAAAGATGCCGAAGCATCTTTTTTGTTGTTACTTAGCGTTTGACCACAATAGAGTCGATTCCACTATGCTGTAAAGTTTGTTGTGCAATGACGGCTGCTTCTTGTGAGTCATAAGGCCCAGATACCACACGATACCAAGTTTTACCCCCTTCAACAGTTTTCACCACATCGGCAGATAATCCATTCAAGATAATTTCAGCACGACGTGCATCGGCACTGTCAGGATCTGGGTAGCTACGAACTTGTAAAATATAGCTTGGTGTACGTTCTGCTGGTGTTGGATTGATTTGAGCTTCTGTCGCATCTGTGGCGGTGCTGCTTGCCGCTTGTTCTGCTTGAGGGGCTTCCACAATCACCACAGTGCCTGAATCTTTATTTTCAGGAATAGCCTGTTCAGGAATCGGGGTGACTTGTTGTTGTGGCAACAAATCGTAAAAACGATAATCCTTGTTGGTGTCTTCTTGATAGTGTTCAGACGTGACTTGGTTTTTGGGTTGAACAGGTGCCCACGGTTTCCACAGCATTAAAGCAACTGCAAAACTAAGTACGATGAGAATAACCACAAGCGTACCTAACCACGCTGGAATCAGCGGTTTCTTCGGTTTATTGGGTCGTTCTGAAACACCGCGTTGCGTTTTTCCAAACACGTGGAAACCTCTTTTCTTCTAATCAATACGAGGGACTGATTCATTCTTTTCTTTATTTGAATATTTGGCCTCAAGGAATTGAAAGAGGCGTTGTATCAAAATAAAGAATCGCTTTGTAAAACTCAAGTTTTACAAAGCGAGAAATACATCAGGGTTTACATGCTTACCTTAAGCGTAGCTTTCGGTTTTGCGACGATGTACAAAGCACTGCTTTGTTAATTACATTGTCTCAGGTGCAGATACACCTAATAATTCTAAACCATTGCGTAATACTTGTTGTACGTTTACTGAAAGTAATAGACGCGCTTGTGTAAGTTCTGCATCATCATTCAGTACTTTGTGCTCATTATACCAACCATGGAATAAAGCAGCCAATTCTTTCAAGTAGTTACCGACCTGATGTGGTTCGTAAGCATTGGCAGCACGTGCAACCACTTCTGGATAAGCAGCAAGCTTGGCAAGAATTTCTGTTTCTGCATCCAAGTCCAATTTATTGGCAAATTGGCGGGCAGTTTCAGCATTGAAATTGACACCTGTTGCAGCAGCTTTTTCACGCATACGGCAGATACGGGCATGAGCATATTGAATGTAGTACACCGCATTGTCTTTGCTTTGTGAAACTGCAAGATCCAAGTCAAAATCAATGTGTTGTTCAGACTTACGCATCACATAATAAAAACGCGCAGCATCATTGCCGACTTCTTTACGCAGGTCACGTAAAGTCACGAACTGACCTGAACGAGAAGACATTTGCACCATTTCACCGCTGCGCCATAAGCTCACGAACTGAACTAAAAGGACAGTCAGTTTCTTCGAGTCATAGCCCATTGCATCAATGGCAGCTTTTACACGTGAAATATAACCGTGGTGGTCTGAACCCCAAATATCCAGCAGGTCAGTATAACCGCGTTGTAATTTGTTGAGGTGGTAAGCAATATCCGATGCAAAATACGTGGTTTGACCATTACGGCGTTTCACCACACGGTCTTTTTCATCGCCAAATTCAGTCGATTTAAACCAGATGTTGCCCTCTTTTTCGTAGAGGAAACCACGTTGGTCAAGTGTTTGCAGTGCTTCATCAATCTTTTCAGTTAAAGAGGCTTCACTGAACCAGTGATTAAAGGTCACACCAAACTCACCTAGATCATCTTTGATGTCATCCAAGATCGCTTTCAATGCCGCTTGATGGAAAACGCGATAGCCTTTGCCCGTCAATTGTTGTGAATTAAAAATCAAACCATCGATATGTTTTTCTTTATCGCCAGAAAGCACAACTTTGTTGCCTTCAGCATCGAGTTCTTCAGCATATTGCACATCTTCAGGTACATCTTTGTAGACGTCTGCCACAGGGTGAACATAGGCATTGCTGTCTTTGTCAATAATGCTTTGCGCAATTTCCTTAACGTAGTCACCTTGATAGGCATTTTTAGGGAACACCAGTTCCTGACCAGTCAGCTCTAAATAACGTAAATAAGTTGATGTTGCCAAAATATCCATCTGACGACCCGCGTCATTGACATAATATTCACGATCAACTTTTGCACCTGTGGCTTCAAGCAGGTTCGCAACTGTCATACCGTAAGCTGCACCGCGACCATGCCCCACATGTAGGCTAGACGTTGGGTTGGCTGAGACAAACTCAACTTGGATGCGTTTTTCTGCATTGACTTGGGTACGACCAAATTGTGTGTTTTGTGCTTGAATTTGATCGAGTACAGTAAAACGCTGATCGGCATTTAAGAAAAAGTTAATGAAGCCTGGACCTGCAATTTCTGCTTTGCTGATGTCAGCCACTTCAGGCAGTGCTGCGAGAATTTTTTCTGCCAAATCACGTGGTTTTATGCCCGCAGCTTTTGCACCAATCATGGCGATATTCGATGCGAAATCCCCATGGCTTCGGTCTTTGGTACGCGTCAAAGTGCTGTTGTTGTTCCAGTCAGATGGGAGTACGCCTTCCGCTTGAAGGGATTGCACTGCATGATCGAGCGCCGCTTGTATTGCCATGTTCATAAAGTCGAAAATAAATGTCGCAGAAAACAGCAAATATAGCAAATTTCGGACTATAAGGTGAGTCCTTTCTATAGAATGTTTTTTATTCGTCTTTAAATTTTCAGCTTGGTTTTTATGAGATGTGTCGCATCTTGCTTGAGAAACTATGGCATAGTGAATAAATACATAATCTTGGAGTCAACAGATGACCACAGAACGTCCTAAAATTATTGGAAATATTCCAAAATTGCCGCCTAGGTTCGTGGGTTGGGTGATGCCTTTTTTTCTCTCTTGCTTAATGAGTGGCATTATTTCCTTTATTAATATGTTACGTAATTTGGGGTGGAGTGATACGTTTTTATCACTTTGGTTTTCCGCGTGGATGATATCGTGGGCAATTGCCTATCCTGTAGTTTTGGTGATGTTGCCATTGGTACGTAAGTTGACTGCACTATTTGTAGAGATGCCACCTAATCAGCCGCCTAAATAAGGATAAAAACTCGCGAAGAAATTAGCCAAAAGTCTTAATTTTTATTAAGTATTTGTTTTTTAATTATTTATTGATATTTTTTTTGATTTAAATATCACTTAAAAAAATACTTAGTAGATTGAATGGAATTAATTGTTTAAAACATAATTATAGAAAATAACGATGATTTGTGTTTCTGGTTTTGCTAGTTAACTTGCTTAAATGTCTTTATGTTATGAATATGTTAGCAATATTTCTGAGATTGATTTAATTTATAAATATAAAAAAACAATAAATAGAGCTTCATTTAATAGCGAAATTATTTCAATACCATTATCACGTATCTAAATATACGTTGCTGAAAAAATAGGGCTAAGCTATACGCCGAATCGAAGGAAATTTGATGACGTAAAGTAATCCTGTTGAGAGGATTGCGCGCACTGAGACTGGTTATGACAACTGCACAATTGAAGACGAAATACCCTTTATACATCCCGTACGCTGGAAATACCCTGTTAGAACTCCCGTTATTAAATAAAGGCTCTGCTTTTACAGAAGAAGAACGCACTCGCTTTAATTTACATGGCTTGGTTCCGCATGTGATTGAGTCGATTGAAGAGCAAAGTCAGCGCTCATACCAACAATACTGCGCTTTCAATGATGAGATAAATAAGCATATTTACCTGCGCAATATTCAAGACACCAATGAGACTTTGTTTTATCACCTGATTGAAAATCATCTGAGTGAGATGATGCCAATTATTTATACACCGACTGTGGGTGAGGCGTGTCAGCGTTTTTCAGATATCTATCGCCGTCATCGTGGGATTTTTATTTCATACCCTGACCGTGCGCATATCGATGACATTTTGCATAATGTAAATAAAAAGAATGTCAAAGTGATTGTGATTACCGATGGCGAGCGCATTTTAGGTCTGGGTGACCAAGGGATTGGTGGTATGGGCATCCCGATCGGTAAGCTTTCCCTCTACACCGCATGTGGCGGGATTAGCCCAGCGTATACTTTGCCAATTACCTTAGATGTAGGCACCAACAATCAGCAATTACTGAATGATCCAATCTATATGGGCTGGAGTCAGCCACGAATCAGTGGTGAAGAGTATTATAGCTTTGTGGATGAAGTGATGGCAGCGATCAAACGTCGTTGGCCGAAAGCACTGATTCAGTTTGAAGATTTCGCGCAAAATAATGCGATGCCTTTATTGAATAAATATCGTGATCAAGTTTGTTGCTTTAATGATGATATTCAAGGCACCGCAGCGGTTTCTGTGGGCAGTTTGATTGCGGCATCGCGTGCGGCAGGCAAGCAACTCAAAGACCAAATTATTACCTTTTTGGGTGCAGGTTCGGCGGGCTGTGGTATTGCAGAGCAAATCGTGGCGCAAATGGTGGCAGAAGGTTTAACTGAAGCGGAAGCACGTGCACGTGTCTTTATGGTAGATCGCTTTGGTTTGATCACTGAAAATCAGCCTAATTTACTTGATTTCCAACGTAAATTGGCGCAAAAACCTGAAGTGATTGCGACTTGGGGTAATGCCGAAGAACATATTTCTTTATTGGATGTGGTTAAGCAGGCCAAACCGACGGTATTGATTGGTGTTTCGGGTCAACCAGGGCTATTTACTGAAGAAGTGATTAAGACTTTAGCCAGTAATTGCGAATCGCCGATTATCTTGCCATTGTCGAATCCAACCTCGCGTGTGGAAGCGGTACCTGCGGATATTGTGCAGTGGACTGAAGGACGTGCATTAATTGCCACAGGTAGTCCATTTGCGCCAGTGAATTATCAAGGCAAAATTTATCAGATTTCACAATGTAATAACTCGTATATCTTCCCGGGGATTGGTTTGGGCGTGGTGGCTTCAGGCGCAACTCGTGTAACGGACAGTATGCTCATGGCATCAAGCAATGCCTTGGCAGACTGTTCACCAAAACTCAGTAATCCCGATGCAGATTTACTGCCAGATATCAATGACATTCAAAAAGTTTCTAAAATCATTGCATTTAAAGTGGCAAAAGCAGCCATGGACGCAGGTGTTGCACCGATGGTCAGCGATGAATTATTGCATGAAGCGATTGAAGCTAATTTCTGGAAACCAGAATACCGTCAATATCGTCGGATTACCTTTTAACCCAATCAAAAGATTTTTATAAAAAAGAGGCGTAAGCCTCTTTTTTTTATGGATAAGCGTTGAGCCTAAAACATTTCTCGACCGTATGTATGAACATGGAATAAAAATACTACAAAAAGAGCTAGACGTTGATTTGAGCGGTTCATTAGAATGTCGCGCTTAATATACGTATAACTTTTAATAACGAATTACAACTATGTTGAATCATATCTATCGTGTTTTAGATCAATTTGGTCTAACGACACTGAAAAGGGCTATTCACGTCCAATTCTCCAATGCGGAGCTGAATACACAGGTCTTTCTACAGCGTATTGAGGGGAAACATGCGCTCAATGTTGGCTTAGAACTCGAATTAATCTGTTTATCGACCAATGCTCATCTGGCCTTAAAGCAATTTATAGGTTGCCAAGTGGCGGTCGATCAAGTGACCGATATGGGGCAGTTGGCACGCATCACAGGCATCGTTACCCAAGCCAGCCAATTACAAAGCGATGGTGCTTTTACGGTTTATCGATTGGTGTTGCAAGATGCAACGGCGCTTTGGCATAAACGACGTAACAGTCGCGTATTTATGAATAAAAGCGTGCCTGAAATTAGTGAAATTCTATTTAAGGAATGGCAAGAAAAAAGTGCGCTGTTTAATGCTAGCCTTAGTCTAGATCTTTCAGGTTTAACTCAAAATTATGATGTTCGCCCCTTTGTGATGCAGGCGAACGAAACCGATTATGATTTTCTAACCCGTCTATGGCGTAGTGAAGGTATCAATTGGCTGGTCGATGAAACCAGTCTGATAGTCAGCCATGCTTTGCAAGCGATTCAACCACAAAAATTAAGATTGATAGATGATCAGTTGCAATTTACTGCTTTGAATCGAGGCATTATCCGTTTTCATCGCAGTCATGCCACCGAGCGTTTTGATAGTATGACCAGTTTGGTGGCGCATCGACAATTACAGTCGACTGCCAGTTCGGTTCAACGTTGGCAAGCGGATACTTTGCAACAGGATGATGGGAGTGGCTCATTGTTGAGCAGCCATCAGCAGAGTGAAAATTATGCCAATGAAAGCCTCAGTTTGGAACAGGCGTGGTCAATTACACCTGCTTGGATTTCAGACCTGACGGGCGCCGATCAGACCACAGCATCAGGGGCGCAGCAATTAGAAAAACTCAATGCGAATTTGGGGCAGTATCAAGCCGCTTGTGCCAAATATTTTAAAGCGCAGACTAGCGTGCGTGATGCGCAAGTGGGGTATTGGTTTGAATTGCAAGGACATCCTGAAATTGACCAACACAATGGTGCCGATAAGCAGTTTTTGATTTACGAAAAGCAGTTTTATAACCAAAACAATTTGCCCGTTGAATTACAAAATCAATTGCGTCATTTGTTGGAATTTAGTCATTTTTCTCGCAGATCATCTGAAGAGCGTCAAGCCAATGAACTTACGCTAGTCCGTCGACACATAAGAATGTTACCTGAATACGATCTCCTAAAACATCGCCCCGTGGCCTACCCACAGCATGCTCGTGTGGTTGGACCAGAAGGCGAGAAAATTTATGTGGATGAATGGGGCAGAATTAAAGTTCGTTTTCTCTTTACCCAATCTTCCGATCATCAGCATGACGAAGGTGCAGGTAGTAATCAAAATGACACGGATTCAGCATGGGTGGATGTTTTAACACCTTGGGCAGGTGAAGGCTATGGTGTCCGTTTTCTGCCACGTGTGGGTGAATTGGTGGTGATTGATTTCTTTGATGGCAGCGTTGATCGGCCTTTTGTCACTGGGCGTATCCATGAAGCTGAACGTTATCCAACACGTTTTGATGTGAAAGGACAATTACCTTCGACTAAGAAATTGAGTGGAATACGTTCTCAAGAAGTGGATGGAAGCGGTTTTAATCAGTTGCGTTTTGATGATACGACGGGTCAGATCAGTGCCCAGTTGCAAAGTAGCCATGCTGCAACCCAGTTGAATTTGGGTAATCTCAGTCACCCTAAAGAAACTGAGCAAAGCAGTGGTCGAGGCGAGGGGTTTGAACTCAGAACTGATGCTTGGGGAGCGGTGCGTGCTGGCAAAGGCATGCTGATTAGTACTTATGCACAAGAGCAAGCGATTGCTGACCACCTAGAAGCAGCCCAAGCGCAGTCTTTGCTTTCACAGGGCTATGACAGTATGAATGTACTGAGCGAAATTGCAGTGAAACAGCAAACGGATGCCTTGAATGTGATTCATCGGTTGCCGAAGTTTATTCAATCACTCGAGTTAAAAACCACAGGGCAAGCGCTAGAAAGCACATTAAATCTGTTCAAAGAAAGTATGAATAAAGATCCAATTCATGCATTAAAAGATTGTGGTGGTTTTATTGCAGATATTGGGGCATTAGGGGGGGATACCAAAACCGTTGTAGAGGAGTTCAATGCATTCTTTAGTGATGCCAAAGATGCTGCTGAAAATTTAAAAGCATTTATTGAAAATGTTGAAGAACATGGAGCTGATCTGGTTAAAGGTAAATTGGCAAGTATCAAGGATCGAATTCAGCAAAACCCTTTTGAGAGTATTCAGGAAGTTGGAAAAGTTTTAGCCAATGTTGATATTCAAGATTTTGACTTGATGAGTGCGTGTGGAACTTTTCATAAAGGAAATAAATTAGAAGTTACACCATCCAAAGCATTGGATTCTTTGCAAGGCTTTATGGAGGGATATACCCAAGGTCTAGAAAGTAGTTCTGATGCAAAGCAGCAAGAACAAGGCAAGATTTTTAGACAGGCATTGATGTTATTGGCATCACCTAACGGGATTGCTTTAACAACACCTGAAAACATTATTTTGCAAGCTTCGCAGGATATTGCGGAGAGTGCCAGTGGTTCAATTAACCTGAGTGCTCAGAAAAATATTATTGGACATGCGCAAGACAAAATCAGCTTGTTTGCCGCACAAAAGGGCTTGAAAGCTTATGCAGCAAAAGGAAAATTGGAGTTACAGGCACAGGATGATGCGATTGAAGCAATCGCCAAGAAGGTCATTAAGCTGATCTCTACCGAAGATAAGATTGAAATCACTAGCGCTAAAGAAATTCTACTAACAGCGGGTGGGTCTCAGCTCAAAATTAATGCAGATGGCGTATTTTCAACAACAGGCGGTAAGTTTGAGAGTAAAGCTGGGCAGCATTTGTTTACGAGTGGGGCAACAGTAAATGCTGAGTTGCCGAAAATGCCGGAAACAGGAATGTACAGTATGAGATTTGATTTAAGTCAAATATTTGATACTAAAATATTAAAAAATATGGAATATAAATTAATTAATCATTCTAAGAAAATTGAAGCTGTATATGAGTTTGAGCAAGAAAGTAGCGCAAGAGTTTATAGTGATTCTGTTGATAATGTAGAACTCGCTTTAGTACCAGGAGTTTATTTAACAGAAATTAAAGAGTTAATTTCTGAACAGGAAGCTGAATCATTAGATGGTGAAGATATTGATAGCTGTGGTTGTGGAGAAGGGCATGAACATGATTGAAATTTTACAAAGTAAGAGATCACAATTTTATTTATTTAATATTAATAGCTTAATCATTTTAGCTCTTGCTTTTTGTGGAGTTATTATTAGTTCGACTGTCTATGCAAAAGATATATTTAATGTTGAATTGAAATGTAAAGGGCATGATCAAGAATATTGTGATATTGTAAAAATTTCTGATAATAAAACTACTTTCATTTTAAGAAATATGAGATATCCTGAAGTTGATAAAGTAAATGAAAATATTTTTCATGCTTATGGTAGTTGTGGTTCACCATGTCAATATCATTTTTTTATAAGTAAAATACAGGAAGATCAAACTAAAGAGTTTATTGTCATAGATAAAAAAAATAATTGTTTAATTGAAAGTGATTCTAAGAAAAATATTATCTATGCTAGAAAGTTATTTAATAAAAATAAAAAAATAATAGCTAATTTGAAAAATAAAGAATTTAATAATGTTCCAATAGATAGCGCTATATATAATTCATTTCAAGAAAAATCATATTTTGATGATAAAGGACAATTACATTTAGTAGCAATGTTGGCGGATGTGGATAAAAATGGTAATAGTTTATATTTTAATAAAATAATTAAGAAAACTTGTGAGTAATAAATGAGCTATAGCGAAGATTTTAAAATATTTGTTGCAACTATTAATGGTGAAGCTGAAAATTGTAGTGAAACTTCATGGAAAGTTATTGCCCATACAATGAGAAACAGAATGGGGTTTGCAAACTGGAAATCCTGGAGCAATATTATCCAAATCGTTACAAAAACAGGATACGATGCGTATACTCAGAAAAATTCACCTTATAAAAGAGCAAAAAAAGCTTTAGATTCGGGTGATATTTCATCTAAGCTGATGAGTTTGATTAAAGCAGTAGAACCTATATTTAATGGAACAGAGCCTGATTTTACAGGTGGTGTTGTATATTATTATAGTCCTAAGGCACAGGCACAATTACATAAATCTGATCCTTCTAATTACCCTTCTTTAGTTCCTGATTTTGTATTAAGTAAATCGAATCCTACTCAACAAGTTCAAATATCAGGGACTGAAAAAGATGATATGCGTTGGTATAAAGTTATAACTTCAATATTCGATGTTTCATTTGTTGATAATGCTGGTAATCCATTAGTTGGTGTAACAGTTGATGTGGTATATAAAGATAAAGAACCAGTACCTTTATTTAAGGATTTAATTACAGATAAAAAAGGAAAGATAAAGAAGGTTAAGGTTTGTAGCTATATGGGTGCTAGGTTTAAGGTTAATGGTGTTTTAGTAAAAGATAAGAATAATAAGGAAATCTCTTTATTGGGTGATGGAAAAAATTATACATCAGTTATTGTAGTAAATAATGGGAAGGGTGGTATTAAGTCGAAAACAGATATACATAATCAAACACCACCTCCAGTATCCAAACAACCTATAAGTACGGATAATTCTCAGAGCAATGAGAAGAAAATAGATAAAAATAAAATATTTAATAATATATCAGATGTTATTTTTGATCTTAAATTAATAGATAGTGAAAATAAGATAATACCCAATTTTTCATATTTCATAAAATATAAAGGAAATGATAAAAAGCATTCAGTTGGAATTGATGGGATTGAAAAAAATATAGTTGCTACATCAGGAGAGAAAATTTCTGTTGAAATAAGTGGGAAGGATTCTCGTCAAGTTCTTAAATCTTTTACTGTTTCACAAGGAATGAAAGAACAATTAATAAAAATAGATTTACATTCATTTGATATAATATTTTATCATGATGATAAATTAAAGAAGCCTATAAGTAATTTAAATTTGGTACAGACTTATAGAGGGAAAATTAAATCTAAAGTTACTAATAGTAATGGTAAAATTACAGTCAAGGCAATGCCTGGATTTGAATTAAATTATAAATTAAGAGATGGTACTCATATTAGTACTTTAAAAGTAGATAAGAATAAAGCACAAAGGGAGGTTTATATTGAAAAGGGTGCTATTGAATCAGCATCTGAAAAGTTAAAGACAGATGTTAGTAAAAATACTACACAAAAAAGTAATACAACTCAATCTACATTAGTCTCTAGACCAAAGTCAGGAGTTGATCAGACCCTTAGAAGAGATCAAAAGCAATCAACGAGTGATGATGGTCACCCAAAAACTTTAGTTAATGACAATGGTGAAACTGAATTTACAGTATATACATACGATCAAAAAACTAATCAATTATTTAGTGGGGGTAATTATTCGATTGAATATAAAGATAAGAAAAAGGGCCACTCAAGTGGCATGCATGGTCTAGGTAAGAAAATACATAAAGGTGAAATTGGTCAAAAGATAAAAATTACAGCGATTAGTGCGGGAAGGGAATATATATTTTTTGATGGTGAAATTAGCAAAGGAATGAAAGCCTTTGAGTTAAAATTAGATAGACCTGCTATCCCGAATGTATCAGATGTAACCATTGGGTTTAAAGGTGTTAATGAGCAAGAAAGACAAGTAATCGTCAGCCAGAAAACGAAAAATGTACTAGCTTACTTAGCTAAAGAAGCAAATATGAATAGGCTTTTTATTACAAGTACAATAAGGAGCCCAAGAGCTCAAGCAGAAGCAATGTATTTGAAGGCAACGCAATATGCAGGACCTGGGGAAGCTGTGAAAAAAGTTAAAGCAGATTGTATTGCTAAGGGGCTTGGAAAAGAAGAAACTATTCAGAAAATGGTTGATAAAATTATTGAGTTCCAAAAAAAAGGGCAGAGAGTTTCGAAACATTGCGTTTCAGAAGAGCAATATAGAAAAAATAATATCATTGATTTAGGTACGAACAGTAATGGTTTTGGGACAGGAAATACTTTGAATAGTGTAGGAAAAAAATTTAAAGCAGTTTGTCAGAAAGCTTTAAAAGATGGAATTATTTCAGGTTTTATTTCAGCAGATGTACCAGGTGAAGGTGCCATGCACATAGAGATTATGCAATGATGAATAGATTATTTCTTTTATTTGTAATTAGTTTGATGTATGCATGTACAACAGAGGCGGTTCAATATAAGTCAAGTAGTACAAAACTTTATTTTTCATATCGAATCTGTGAAAAGTCGGGGAAATGTAAGAATTTTACACCTACAA